>NZ_NEVB01000246.1:0-19997 GCF_002259925.1 Aeromonas sp. A35_P
GCGCATAATTTCATTTCCTTCAAATCGTTATGTTTTCAGTTGTAACTCTCGATCCTTAGTCATTCCACCTCAAAATGGAACAAAACTTGCTGTATCCCTCCCCTTAGATCCCGGCAACCGGTCGCGAGGGGCCCATGACACCGACCTTTATCAAAAGCAATGCAGCAGCCCAGCTCACCATGGCCGTCGAGGTGATGGATGAGCAGGGGCAGTTGCAAACCCGCCAAATCGCCTGTGAGCGGCCACTGACGGTCTACCTCAACTGGAAGGAGATCGTAACCCTGATGACGCTGGGGGCCCGCCCCGAGGCGCTGGTGCTGGGTTACCTTAAAAATCAGGGCTTTATCGAGGATATTTCGGCCATCGAGTCGGTGATCGTCGACTGGGAGAGCGAGGCCGCCGCCGTGGTGAGCAGCCAGCAGGCCGCCGATCTCGACAAATCCTTGGAGAAGAAGACCGTCACCTCCGGCTGCGGTCAGGGCACCATGTATGGCAGCGTGATGAAAAAGCTCGAAGGGGTGGTCTTGGCGGCGCCGGAGCTTAAACAGAGCACCCTCTATGCCCTGCTCAAGGCGCTGTCGGCCCATAACGAAACCTACAAGATGGCGGGCGCCGTGCATGGCTGCGCCATCTGTCGCGGCGCCGAAATCCTCTCCTTTGTCGAGGATGTAGGGCGCCACAATGCGGTGGATACCCTGGCCGGCGAGCTCTGGATGCGCGGCGAGAGCGGCCACGACAAGATCTTCTACACCACAGGGCGGCTCACCTCGGAGATGGTGATCAAGGTGGCGCAGATGGGCATTCCGGTGCTGCTGTCGCGCTCCGGCGTCACCCAGATGGGGCTGGATCTCGCCCGCCAGCTCGGCATCACCATGATTGCCCGCGCCAAGGGGCGCCACTTCGAGGTATTCAGCGGCCACGACCATCTCGTGCTGGACGAGAAGCCGCCGGTGCTGGCACCCGGTTCGGCCGGTCGCGGAATGCGGGATTAAGTCATGAACGAGTTGATGAGTGCCAAGCAGATCGCGCTGTATCTCGACCACGCCAGCCAGAGGGCCAAACGCAAGCCATGAACGAGTTTATGAACGTGAAGCAGGTGGCGGAATACCTCGATCTCAACGAGAAGAAGGTCTACCAGCTCGCCAACGAGGCGCGAATCCCCGCCACCAAGGCGACCGGCAAGTGGCTGTTTCCCCGCTCCCTGCTCGATCGCTGGCTGCTCGGCAGCTGCCACGAGGGGGTGATGAACGACCGCTTGCTGCTGGCGGGCTCCGACGACGTGCTGCTGCACTACGCCAGTAGCCGGCTAGCCCAGCAGCTCGGCACCCAGGCGCTGGTGGGCTACACCCCGTGCGGCACCCGCCAGGGGCTGGCAATGCTGGCACGCGGCCACGTGGATCTGTGCGCCATCCACTGGGGTCAGGCCGAAGAGGCCCACCTGCGCCACCCAGCGCTGGTACAGCAGTATCAAGGCCACCGACAATGGGTGATCGTACATGGATTTCGGCGGGTGCAGGGGCTGGTACTGCGCCAAGGGCTGCAACCCAAGGAGGCGAAAGAGGCGCTCGACTGGCGCTGGGCCATGCGCCAGGAGGGGGCCGGCAGCCAGCGCGCCCTGCAGGAGTGGCTGCAAACCCAGGGGGAGTCGCTGACCCGGCTGGAGCGCACCCTCGAGGTCAACAGCGAGCGGGAGCTGGCCGCCGCCATCAGCCGTGGCGATGCCGACGTGGGGCCCGGCGCCCAGAGCACCGCCACCGAGTTTGGCCTCGACTTCATGCCGCTCTCCCAGGAGTGCTTCGATCTGGTGATGCCGCAGGGGGTTTTCTTTCGCACCCTGCTGCAGCAGCTGATCGGCTGGCTGCAATCCCCCGAGGGGCGCGAGCTGGCGGCCCGCCTCGGCGGCTATGACCTGACCCAGAGCGGCAAGCTGGTGTGGAGTCCGCAGTAAGTACCCCCTCACTCGCCTGTAAAAAAGCCCGCCACTATTGGCGGGCTTTTTTGTGCCTCACTCTGAATTGCGACAGTCCCCCCCTCCCCATTGAGGGCACTGCGCGCCCTTCAAGTTCGGCGGGCTTTTTTGTGCCTCACTCTCAATTGCGGCAGTCCCCCCCTCCCCATTGAGGGCAATGCGCACCCTTCAAGTTCGGCGGGCTTTTTTGTGGCTGGCGTGGTTAAGACGGGTGGTCGCCACCGGCCTCACGCCCCTCGGCGTTGAGGGCGATGCGCCACCCCTCCAGCTGGGCTGGCTCGCCGCCGCTGGCCAGCCGGGCTTGGCTGCGCAGGCGGATGGTAAAGCAGCTGCCCTGCCCCGGGGTGGAATCCACCAACAGCTCCCCGCCCCAACGGCTGATGATGCGGTGGCTCAAGGCCAGCCCCAGCCCGGTGCCGGTGGCGCGGGTGGTGAAGAAGGGGTCGAAGATCTTGTCGATGATGGCCGCCTCGATGCCGCTGCCGTTGTCGATGACTCGCACCTCGGCCCCCTGCAGGGCCCCGGCATCATCCAGCCAGTCGCGGCTCTCGACCCGGATCTCCCCCTGCTCCCCCAGCGCATGGCTGGCGTTGACCAAGAGGTTTATCAGCACCTGCAGCAGCTGCTGGCGATCCGCCTCGATGGGCTGCTGCGCCCTGAGATCGGCCACCAGGCTCACCTGCTGCTGGCGCAGGGCGGAGCGCACCAGGGTGAGGCTCTCCTCGATGATGGGGGTGAGGTGCTGCCACACCGGCGCCGTCTCGTAGTCGCCGGGACGCGAGTATTGCAGCAGGCTGCGGGTGATGGCGCGAATGCGCTCGATCTGGGCCAGCACCAGCGCCAGCTCTTCGCTCACCGGCGCCGCCGCCTCCCCCAGCTCCAGCTTCATCAGCTCCACGTTGCCGAGGATCACCGCCAGCGGGTTGTTGATCTCGTGGGCCACCCCGGCGCAGAGCTCGCCGAGGGCCGCCAGCTTCTCGCTGATGAGCAGCTGCTGACGGGCCTGGGTCAGCATGTGGATGTGGTGCTCGAGCTCGGCGGTCTTCTGCTCCAGGCTCTGGGTGCGCTCGGCCACCTTCTGCTCCAGCTCGTCGGCGCTGCGGGCCAGCTGCTGGCGGTGTGCCGCCTGGCGATCCAGCATGGCGTCGAACTGGCGGCCGAGCTGGGCCAGCTCGTGATCGGGGTCGAGGTAGAGCTCGCCGATGCGGGCCGGCCTGCCCGCCTGCACCTGGCGCACCACCTTGTGCATCCGCTCGATGGGGGTGAACAAGTCCCGCGCGCCGCGATAGACCAGCAGGCCCGAGAGCAGCAGCAACACCACCACGCCGGAGCCCAGCTCCAGCAAATTGGTGAGGTAGGTGCGAACGATGGGCCACTCGAGAAAGCCGACGTAGAGCATGCCGATGCGCTCGCCATTGGCGCCCAAAAGCGGCTCGTAGCCCGACACATACCAGGCGTCGTGCACGAAGGCGCGGTCAATCCAGGGCTCGCCGCGGCCCAGCACCTGCTCGCGCACCGGCGCCGAGGCCCGGGTGCCCACCGCCCGCCCCAACTGCTGGCTGCTGCTGGCGGGCACGTTGGTGCTCACCCGTAGATCGCCGAGAAACAGGGTGACGCTGCCGATGCTGCCGGCCGGCAGGGTGTTCTTGGCGAACACCTGACCCTTGAGCTCGTCCACCAGCCGGGTGCTGCCGTTGATGAGCTCGCCCCCCTCCAGCACGCCCCAGAGGCTGCCGTCCCGCCCCATCACCGGAGTCAGGGAGAGGCTGATCAGACCGCGGGTCTCCTGCCCAGCGCCCGGCCCCAGCTCTTTGTCCAGCACGGCGCGGCTGGCCAGCGCCGGCGAGAGCGCCAGCAGCTGTTCCCGCGACCAGACCACGAAGTGGCTGACGCTGCGCCCGGCAGCAAGGGCCGCGTGCTCCGGCGTCGTCAGCTGATCCAGCTCGCTGCCGCTGCGCAGGCGCAAAAAGTCGAGGCCGTAGTTGGCGGCCAGCGGCATCACCCACTGGCGCAAGCGGGCGGGGGATTCGCGCAGCTGCGACTGGAAGGCCCAGGCATCGCGCAGGTGCTCGAGGTGTTCGGCCTGGCGCTGCTGCTGCACGCTCACCGCGTGGTGGGCAACGCCCAGGTCACCACGCACATGGGTGAGCAGATTTTGCCAGCTGTAGGTGAGGGTCCAGTAGAGGGTGAGCCCTATCATGCCGGCCAGGGTCAGCATGATGGGCACCGAGGTGAGCAGCAGCAACCGCCAGCGCACCTTGGTTCTGAGCAGCCCCGGGAGCTGCGCCAGCCTCATGACTCACTCCTGCGGCAAGGGGCGAGCCGGCTCATTCGATGGCCCACTCCTTGAACTTGCGCTCTAGGGTCTTGCGCGCCACCCCGAGCACCCTGGAAGCGGCCGACTTGTTGCCGTCAAAGCTCGCCACCACCTGCAGGATGTGAGCCTTCTCCACCTCGGCCAGCGCCCACTCCAGCGGATAGCCCTCCTCCCCCCGTCCCGACTCGACCGGCTTGGCGTTCTGCCAGTATTCGGCGGGCGGCTTGCCCAGCAGCAGGCAGCGTTCGATCAGGTTGCGCAGCTCGCGCACGTTGCCTGGCCAGGGGTAGGCCTGCATGGCGACTACATCTTCATGGGTCCAGTGCAGGGCGCCCATCCCCATCTCGGCGGTGAGCTGGCGGGTGAAGTGGTGCACCAGGGCGGGGATGTCGTCGATGCGCTCGCGCAGGGGGGCCACCGGCAGCGCCACCACGTTGAGGCGATAGAAGAGGTCTTCACGAAAACGCCCCGCCTCCACCTCCGCCTTCAGGTTGCGGTTGGTGGCGGCGACGATGCGCACGTCCACCGAAAGCTCGCGCTCGGCCCCCACCGGGCGGATGGCTTTCTGCTCCAGCGCCCGCAACAGGGAGGCCTGCATGGCGAGCGGCATCTCGCCGATCTCATCCAGAAACAGGGTGCCCTGATGAGCGACCCGGAACAGGCCGTCGCGCCCCTTGCGGGCGCCGGTAAAGGCCCCCTGCACGTGGCCGAACAGCTCGCTTTCGAGCAGCTCGGGGGCGATGGAGGCACAGTTGAGCGGCACGAAAGCTCCCATCCGGCCGGAGAGCTGGTGCAGGGCACGGGCCACCAGCTCCTTGCCGGTGCCGGACTCCCCCTCCACCAGCACGGCGGCATTGGAGGGGGCGACCCGGGCGATCAGCGTCTTGAGCTCGCGGGTCCTGGCGCTGTCGCCGATCAGGGTGGGCGGGAACAGCTTGCTCACCTCCCGGCGCAGCAGCAGGTTTTCCCGCTCCATCTGGCGGCGCTCGATGACCCTGTCCACCGCCTGCACCATCTGATCCAGATTGAAGGGTTTGAGAATGAAGTCGCTGGCGCCGAGCCGCAGCGCCTTGAGGGCGGTCTCCATGTCGCCGAAACCTGTCATGAAGATGATGTCGCTGCGCCGGGTGGCGGGGTCGATGGCCTCGTGCCACTCGATGCCGGAGCGCCCCGGCAGGCGGATGTCGGCGATGATGAGATCAAAATGCAGGCGACAGCGCAGGGCTTCGGCCTCCTCCACGCTGGCGGCCGTCTCTATCTGGGCGAAGCGGCGGGCCAGCGCCTTGGCGAGAAAGCTGCGCATGCCGGGTTCGTCGTCGACGATGAGCAAGGAGAGGGCGGACCAGCGGCTGGCGGGTGCAGTCATGAAAAAAGTACCTCAGATTCGACAAGGTTCCGGGATTGTCCCACCGACCTTATAAACTGTGGGACATTTTGTCGCTAACCGGCCCCAAGTGCCAACTCCGTTTATTAAAAGCGACGCCGCCATCACGCAATTAGGGCGCTTAACCGACTGTTTTCACATTAAAAACCGGGTCAAACAGGGCATGTGGCCAGCTTGGCACCCTGCTTGCTTAGCCCTGCCCTCTCTCCATCACCGGGTACCCTGACATCATGATCACAGCCACAGTGCGCAAACGCCTTGCCCTCTCCTCCGCCCTGCTGCTGAGCCTGCCGCTCTGGAGCGCCGCCAGCCATGCCGAGACCAGGGCGCCCATCCGCCTCGCCACCACCACCAGCACCGAACAGTCCGGCCTGCTGGGCTGGCTGCTGCCCCAGTTCACCAAGGAGACCGGCTACCCGGTGCAGGTGATGGCGGCCGGTACCGGCCAGAGCCTGAAGATGGGCGAGAACGGCGACGCGGACCTAGTGATGACCCACGCCCCCTCTGCCGAGAAGGCCTTCGTCGAGGCGGGCTTTGGCATCGAGCCGGAGCACTTGATGTACAACGACTTCGTCATCGTTGGCCCGGCGAAAGACCCGGCCGGTCTTGGCAAGCTGCACGACGCCGCCAAGGCGCTGGAGGCCATCAAGGAAAAGGGGCAGACCTTCATCTCCCGCGGGGACGAGTCCGGCACCCACATCAAGGAGAAGACCCTGTGGCAGGCGGCCGACGTCAAGCCCGAGTTCGCCGGCTACAAATCCATCGGCCAGGGCATGGGGCCGACCCTGACCATGGCTTCGGAGCTGGGTGCCTACACCCTGACCGACCGCGGCACCTGGCTCGCCTACCAGAGCAAGCTGGATCTCGCCGTGTTGCTGGAGGGGGACAAGCGGTTGTTCAACCCCTATCAGGTGATCCTGGTCAACCCCAAGCGCTACCCGGATCTCAACACCGAAGGGGCCCGTACCCTGAAGAACTGGCTGGTCTCCAAACACGGTCAGCAGCTTATCGGTGACTTCAAGGTGGCCGGCCAGCCGCTGTTCGTGGCCGACGCCAAGCCGCAGTGATGCCAAGGCCGAGACTGCTCGAGATGCCTTTCGCCACCTTGATTGACGGAGGCGCCTGGTGCCGACCCTGATCGAGACCACACTGGCGGCCCTTTCGCTGCTGTTCAGCGGTGACGCCGAGCTGTGGCAGGTGGTGGGGGTCTCCTTCTCGGTGTCGGGCCTGGCGCTCGGGCTGGTGTTGCTGCCGGCCCTGCTGCTCGGCTTCGCGCTGGCCTATCTGCCGATCCCGGCGCGCTGGCTCTGGCTCTCCTGCATCAATACCCTGCAGTCGGTGCCGACCGTGGTGATTGGCCTCTTGCTCTACATGCTGCTGTCGCGGGCCGGCCCCTTCGGCGACTGGAAGATGCTGTTCACCCAGCAGGCCATGGTGGTGGGGCAGATGCTGATCGCCTTTCCGGTGATCGCCACCATGGCTCACGCCGCGTTCGTGCAGAGCGACCGGCGCGCCTGGGAGACCGCCCGCACCCTGGGGCTCTCCTGGCCCAGAGCGCTGCTCGGGCTGATGCGCGAGTGCCGCTTCGGCCTGCTGGCGGCGGTGATCGGCGCCTTCAGCCGCATCGTCACCGAGGTGGGCTGCTCCATGATGGTGGGGGGCAACATTTTGCACTTCACCCGCAACATCCCCACCGCCATCGCGCTGGAGACCCAGAAAGGGGCCTTCACCCAGGGGGTGGCGCTCGGCATCGTCTTGCTGAGTCTGGCGCTGCTGCTCAACCTGTTGCTGACCGCGTGCCGTGGCCACAGCTATCTGAAGAACTGACCATGCCCCCACCGTCCATCCACCGGAGTACGCCATGGCCCTGACCGCCCACCAGCTGATGATGCGCTTTGGCGAGCGCGACCTGTTCCAGATTGAGCAGCTCTCTATCGCGGCCGGCGACGCCGTCTGGCTGCGCGGCGCGAACGGGGTGGGCAAGACCACATTGCTCAAGATCCTGGCCGGCCTGCTCACCCCGACCCGGGGCCACACCAACCTCCCCTCTGGCTGGCGCGGCAAGCTTGGCCAGTGGCTCAAGCGCGATCCGGGGCCGGGCCGGGTCACCTACCTGCACCAGACCCCCTACCTGTTTGATCGCAGCGTGCACGACAACGTGGCCTGGGCCCTCGGCCATCGCGCCGCCGACGAGGTGCGAGTGTTCGAGGCGCTGCGCCGGGTCGAACTGGAGAGCCTGGCCCGCGAGCACATCAGCATTTTGTCTGGCGGCGAGCGTCAGCGGCTGGCCATGGCCCGCGCCTGGGCGCTGCAACCCGCCTTTTTGCTGATGGACGAACCCACCGCCAATCTGGATGCACATTCGGTTGCCCTGATGGCCGCCATGGCGCAAGATCTGCGGGAACAGGGCAGCGGCCTGGTCATCATCAGCCACCAGAGCAACGATCTGACCGACCTGTGCGAGCGGCAATGGACCCTCGCCCGGGGCCGGCTGCACGAACCCACTCCTTTGAAAATCATCGAGCGACATGACCTCACACAGCGAACCTCGTATTGACCGCTTTCCCGTCTCCGCCGTGGTACTGGCCGGCGGCCGCGCCACCCGCATGGGGGGCGCCGACAAGGGCTGGGTCGAGTTGGCGGGCCGCCCGCTCATCGACCACGTGCTTGACCGACTGAGGCCACAGGTGGACGAGATCCTGATCAACGCCAACCGCAGCCAGGCCCGCTATCAGGCGCTGGCCCCGGTCATCGGCGACGACAACCCCGACTATCTCGGCCCGCTGGCGGGCATGCAGGCGGGCCTTGCCGCCGCCCGCCACGACTGGGTACTGTTCGTGCCCTGCGACGGCCCCGCCCTGCCCCGCGATCTGATGGCGCGCTTTCGCGCCGCCCTCACCCCGCAAACCGAGCTGGTGGTGGCCCATGACGGCGACTGGCTGCAACCCGTAGTAGCTCTGCTGCACAAATCCCTGCTCCCCTCCCTGTCCGCCGCCCTGGCCGAGGGAGAGCGCAAAATCGATATCTGGTTTGCCCGCCACCAGATGGCGGTGGTGAGCTTTGCCGACCAGCCGGATGCCTTCATCAATCTCAACAGCCCGGACGAGCTGGCCGCCTACGAGGCGCGCCTGCCAGACGCCGCGACCGGACAAGGAGCCACTTCATGACCCCGGCCCCCACCCTGCCTCTGCTCGGCTTTGCCGCCTGGAGCGGCACCGGCAAGACCACCCTGCTCGAGCAGCTCATCCCCCTGCTGGTGAGCCGCGGCCTGCGCCTCGGGGTGCTCAAGCACGCCCACCACGACTTTGACATCGACCAGCCGGGCAAAGACAGCCATCGCCTGCGCCAGGCCGGCGCCAGCCAGATGATGGTGGCCTCCCGCCGCCGTCACGCCCGCATCGTTGAAACCGATCTGGGTGAGGCCGATTTTCGCGAGCTGCTGGCCAGTTTCGATCAGCGCAGCCTCGACCTGCTGCTGGTGGAAGGGTTCAAGCACGAGCACTTCCCGAAAATCGAGCTGCACCGCGCCGCCATCGGCAAGCCGCTGCTGTTCCCTGACGATGGTGACATCATCGCCCTGGCCAGCGACCAGCCCGCAGAGACCGCCCTGCCCCGGCTCGACATCAATGATCTGGAGGCCATCGCCGACTTCGTCTGCCGCTGGCTCAAGGAGAGCCAGACGCGGGAGCAGGAGGCTGGCAACGGCTTTCTGTCGGTCGAGGGGGCGCGCAACGCCATTCTCGATGCCCTCACCCCAGCCACCGCCTGCCGCGACCTGCCGCTCGCCCGCTGCCACGGCGCCGTGCTGGCGGGGGATCTCGTCAGCCCCATCAATGTGCCGCCCCACGCCAACTCGGCGATGGACGGCATTGGCCTGCGCAGCGATGATCTCGCCGCCGGCCGCTGGCAGCTGGTGGGGGAAGTGCTGGCGGGCCAGCCGCGCAGCGAGCCGGTGCTGGCCGGACAGGCGGTGCAGATCATGACCGGCGCCCCGCTCCCCCCCGGTGTCGATACCGTGGTGATGCGCGAAGAGACCCGGCTTGACGGTGAATGGGTCAGCGTCAGCGCCCCCGTCAAGGCGGGGCAGAACGTGCGTCAGGCTGGCGAAGATCTGGCGCTGGGGGCGGTCGCCATCCCGGCCGGCACCCGCCTCGGCGCCCCTCAGCTCGGGCTGGCGGCCTCTCTGGGGCAGGCAACCCTGACGGTACGCGCACCGCTCAAGGTGGCGCTGTTCAGCACCGGCGACGAGGTGCAGGCACCGGGCGAGACGCTCGCTCCCGGCCATATCTTTGACAGCAACCGCTTCACCCTGATGGCGCTCATTGCCGGGGCCGGCTGCGAGGTGATGGACCTTGGCATCATCCCCGATGATCCCGCCATCCTGCGCCAGCAGCTGGCACAGGCCGCGGCCGATGCCGACCTGGTGCTGAGCTCGGGCGGGGTGTCGGTGGGCAATGCCGACTTCATCAAGCAGGTGCTGGCCGAGCTTGGCCAGATCGCCTTCTGGCGCATCCAGATGCGGCCGGGCCGTCCGCTCGCCTTTGGCAAGCTGGGGCAGACCCCCTTCTTCGGCCTGCCCGGCAACCCGGTGGCCGCCATGATCTGCTTCCTGCAATTCGTCGAGCCCGCCATCGCCCGCCTGCAGGGCCGGGTGTGGCAGCCGCTGCGCCTCTCAGCCCTGGCCGAGCAGCAGATGAAGAGCCGACCCGGGCGCACCGAGTTCCTGCGCGGCATCTTCCATCAGGATGCCAGCGGCGTACTGCGGGTACGCACCACAGGACCGCAGGGCTCCGGCATCCTCAGCTCCATGAGTGATGCCAACTGCCTGATTGAAATCGTCCCCGCCCAGCCGGCCATCGCGGTCGGCGAGCGGGTCTGGATCCACCCACTCCAGGGACGAGTGGCCTGATACCGGTCTCCACCCCGCCGGGCGTGGCGGGGTGGCTGCCCCCATGAATCCGAGGCTGGCCCCTTGCGCCTGAATGCCCCCCTCTCCCGACTCGATCTGCTGATCTACGGTCACTACCGCATCGTCCACGGCCTGCGCATCGCGCTCGCCTTCATGCTCACTTTTCTGCTGACCCGCGAGCTCAAGCTGCCGGAAAGCACCTGGCCCCTCATCACCCTGGTGGTGGTGATGGGCCCCATCTCGTTCTGGGGCAATGTGCTGTCACGTGCCCTGCAGCGGGTGGTCGGCACCATCTTCGGCGCCAGCTGCGGGGTGGTGGCGCTCTATCTCGAGCTCTACTCCCTGCCGCTGATGCTGCTGTGGTGCGGCTGCATCATGTTCCTGTGCGGCTATCTGGCACTCGGCAAGCGCCCCTACGTGGGGCTGCTCATCGGCATCACCCTCGGCGTCACCATGGGGGCCATGCCCGGCGACATCGAGACCGCCCTGTGGCGCAGTGCCGACGTGATCCTGGGCTCATTGCTGGCGCTGCTGTTTTGCAGCATCTATCCCCAGCGCGCCTACAGCCACTGGCGGCTGCAGATGCACGACACCCTGCAGCAGGCCCAGCGGCTCTATCACACCCACCTCTCCCCCAACGTGCTGGAGCGGCCACAGCTCAAACACAGTCTCTCCCGGTTGCTGGCCCAGACGGGCAAACTGCGGGCCCTGCTGGCACCTGCGGCCAAGGAGACCCGTCACAGCATCGCCCTGTTTGATGCGGTGCAGGTCACCATGCGCAACACCCTCTGCACCCTGGAGATGCTGACCAACACCTACTGGCGCGATCGCCAGAGCCACTTCCTGATGCAGAGCACCCCGGAGCTGCGCGCCTGCCAGCAGGCGACCGAGGCGCTGATGAGCGAGCTGGCGCTGATGCTCAAAAGCGGCGAGCTGCAGGGCTCGGCGCTGGCCATCAGCCGTCTGCAGGAGGCGGCCGGCAGGGTGCGGATCGATGCCGGCGGCGAGGCCGCCATCAGCGGCTATCTGTGGCTCAATCTGCAGCTCACCGAACAGCTCACCCACCTGCGCCGGCTGCTGGGCTTGATGATGCACCCGCCCCGCAGCCAGAGTCGCCCATAGCAAAACGCCCCGCAAAGCGGGGCGTTGTCGTCTCAGGCCAATGACAAATGACTGAAGCCCGATATGGCGCAAATATTAACTGACGTTTGCCAGCGGTTGCTCGAGCGGGAGGTAGAGGGAAAAATCCTGGATCCCCGCCTGCAAAGCGGCAAAGCAATCCGGATCAATGGCCGTCCCCAGATTCTCGGCCATCATCTCCAGCGCCTGGGGCACCGGGATGGCACCACGATAGGGCCGTTTGGCAGTGATGGCATCAAAAATGTCGGCCGTGGTGATGATGCGGGTTTCCAAGGCTATCTCGTCCCCTTTCAATCCTTTAGGGTAACCCTTGCCATCGAGGCGCTCATGGTGGGCACCCGCCACTTGCGCCAGCTCTTCAAACGCACCTATGCGACTCAGGATCTCCTCGGTATAGGCGGCGTGCATCTGCACGGCGGCCCACTCCTGCGCATCAAGTTTGCCCGGTTTGTCGAGAATGGCATTGCTCACCCCCAGCTTGCCCACGTCATGGAGCAGAGCACCGCGCTTGAGCCAGCGTCGTCTCTGCTCGGACAACCCCATCTGAGTGGCAAGAATGTCGGTATAGAGTGCCACTCGGCCGCTATGACCGGCGGTATAGGGACTTTTGGAGTCCACCACCTGGCCGAATGCCGCGGCGATCTCGTCCAGATAATCTTCATCAAGAGCGACCTCACTCTGCCCGGCCGGGTGGACGAACACCCACTCAGTCAGCTTGGGATCCGCCAGTCCTTGCCAGAAATCACCATCCGCCAACGCTTCAAATTCGCTAACCAATTGAGGGTCAAACCAGCTGCCGCTGCGCTCGCGCAGCTCTTTGAGCACAGCATCAGGGCCTGCGGCGGCGTGAAACACATCCACCACCTGGCAGAGCAGCGCTATGCGAGAGAAGAGCGGAATCGCGTCACCGACCAGTTGCAACGGCCGACCTTTGCCGTTCCAGTGTTCGTCCAGAGAGAGGATACCGGTGGCGACCTCTTCACTGAAACGCAGTTGACGAGCGATGTCCGCTCCCCGATGGCAACGGGTCTGGATCAGTTCGTTGGCTATCTGATCGCCGTTGCGAAAGATGTGAAACAGGCTGCGAAAACGCCCAAGCAGATCCGCCTGCAGGCCGGTGTGGCCCAGCACGAAGTTGACCACCTCGGAAAGAGAGCCATCCACCAGCTTGAAGTCGCGTTTGAAGTGAAGATCGTCGGTGAGATAGAGTTCGCAGATACGGGCCGCATTGCTGCTGCACCCCAGATCCTTGAGCAGCAGCATGTAATAGAGATCATGACGCTGTCGGGCATCCAGCGCCAACCGTTCGGCCAGACGGGAACCTATCCAGCAACAGCGAATACAGTGCCCTCTTGGTTGACCCTCGGTCATGTCGAGCGCATGACTGAGGGAACCAATCAACTCTGCCAACCGCAATCCATTCACCGTCATAGCCTGTATCCCTGGTCATCTTGGCGATCTTGCCTGCTGACTAGGTATACCTTATCCAGAGAGGAATAGATCTGGATTCAGATGAATTTATACCTCGGCGCTACCGGTCCGTGCTTTTTCCTTCAGCTGGGCCGGCGTCAGGGTCGACACCAGCCGGCCGTCGAAGTAGATATCCAGCAGCTCGCCGCGCTTCTCGCCGCGCATCAGGCTGCTGCGCCCGTCCAGGTAGTGCACCTCCATCTGGGCGGTGCGCTCGTCCGGGTAGCTCACCTCCACCTCGCGTACCCCTTGCGGCAGCAGGGCCAGCGGCACCTTGTTGAGGGAGGGGTCAAGGTGCTGGTTGACCTTGATCAGGGCCTCCAGCTTCTGATCCACCAGCGCCGGCGACTTGCCGGTGATGGGGTTCTTGCCCGACCAGAATTCGATGGTGTTGAACACGAAGAGATCCGCGGTGGCCGCCAGACCGTAGACCGGCGAGAGCAGGACGAAGACACCTGCCCGGCCGTAACGGTTGTCCACCACGCTGAGGTTGCCCTTGGTCACCATGGAGGAGAGCCCCATCTGCCCCATGCAGCCGCTCAGCCCCACACTTGCCACCACACCCGCCAGCAGCGCCAGTGCCCTGCCATGTCTTCTCGTTGCCATCGTCTTTATCTGCTCCAGAAATAATGAGGCGGCAAGCCTAAACAGGCTGCCGCCGACGGGCAATTCACAAGCAGGGGACGATACAGCAGGGGTTCAGATTGGGATTTCGACTGCTCACATTGCGTGCATATCGTTGAAATAGTGGTCAAGGCGGCCCGCATGAAGAGAGGGCCGCCAGCTGACTAGATAGAGAGGCTGGAGACGGTTGCCGAGACGTTGTTGGCCTCCTGCCGGATCTCCGTCATCACCTCGTCGACCTTGTCGATCTGCTGCTTGCCGAGCTCGGCGCTACCGGCCACCCTGGCCATGTCGTCGGTCACTCTGGCGGTCAGCTCGCGGTTCTTCTGCACCACCTTGGCTATCTCGTCGGTGGAGAGCGACGTGCGGGCCGCCAGCTGGCGCACCTCGTCGGCCACCACCGCGAAGCCGCGTCCCTGATCGCCGGCGCGGGCCGCCTCGATGGCCGCATTGAGGGCCAGCAGATTGGTCTGATCGGCGATGCTGCTGATGGTGGAGACGATGGCCTCGATGCTTCTGGACTGTTCGTTGAGCTGGTTGATGAGCACGATGGTCTTGTCCACCTGCTCGCTGATGAGCGACGAGGTCTCCACCACGGAGCGCAGCAACTCTGCCCCCTGTTCGGCACAGCGCAGGGTCTCCTGCGCCGTGGCGTGGGCCAGTTGGGTTGCATCGCGCACCGCGTGGCTCTTGGTGACACGATCAGTAATGTCGCTGGCAAACTTGATGACCCGGCTCACCTTGCCGCTCTCGTCGCGAATGGGGTTGTAGGTGGCCTCCAGCCAGACCACCTCGCCCCGCTTGTTGCGGCGCGAGAAGATGCCGGACTTGACCCTGCCCTGCTTGAGCTGGGCCCAGAACTGCTGGTACTCGGCGGAGCGGGCCAGCTCCTGGCTGCAAAACATCCGGTGGTGCTGACCCTGCAGCTCCATGGCGCTGTAACCCATCAGGCTCAAAAATGGCTGGTTGGCCTCCAGGATCTCGCCATCCGGGGTGAAGATGATGGTCGCGATCCCGGCCTTGACCGCCTCCACGAACCCCTGTGATTCGGCGAGCTGGGCCTGACAGGCCTGCAGTTGCGCCTTCAGCTTGTTGTTGAACATGGATGTCATACCTCTGTAATGACCTGACAAGGTGGGAACGGGCACAAGACTCGTCGTCAAGGTGAACCAGCACGAGCCTGTTGAGGCTGATCATAGTTGAGCGTGATGACTCGATCAGAATTTGGCCGAGATTTTGCCACAGCCAGGGAGAGGTTCGCAGCGCCCGTATCCCGTTGGCAGGGGTGATACGGACAGGGCGGCAGGCGGGATCACCCGGGTTGCCACTCCAGATAGGCGGGGTTGCTCACAAACCCCATCCGCTCATAGAGGGGTCGCCCCTCCTCGCTGGCATGGAGCCAGACCCGGCCCAGCTGCTGCTCCCTCGCATAGTCCGCCATCTGGTCCAGCAGAGCACCGGCCAGTCCCTGCCGGCGATGGGCCGGCAGGGTATACATGTTGAGCAGATAGCCCTCCCTTCCCGTCAGATTGCCGGGATAGGGCGGGCGCACGAAGAGCGCCAGGGTTGCGCTCGCCACCACCTCGCCATCCACCTCCGCCACCCAGGAGCGAGCACTCTCCTCGGCCTGCGCCGTGCTGAAATAGGCGGTGGTGGCATGCCACAGCGGCAGATCGGCCAACGGCTCGCTCAGCTCCCCCACCTCGCAAAACAGCGCCATGCGCAGGGTCACCAGCGCGGGAATGTCTGCCTGCGTAGCCTGCCGGATGATCATCGCCTCTCCTCCTTGTGATGAAATGAACAGGCACCCCGCAGGGTGCCTGATGAGAGCGCCAGTGTGGCGGCTTCATGCCCGCCTGGCAAGGCGCCACTGATCCAGGGCCAGCGGCCCCGCCCCCCACACCGCCAGGGTCAGCAGCATCCAGCCCCACAACTGGTGATCGTAAAAGCCGCCGGCCCAGAGGGCGGGATAGGAGAGCACCGCCATGATGTTGAAGGCAAACAGCAGGGCGGCGACCGGTCGGGTAAAGAGCCCAACCAGCAGCAGCACCGGCAGCAGCAACTCGGTGGCCGTCCCCAGCCAGGCTGCCCACTGCCAGGGCAGCAGGGGCACCCGATACTCGAACTCGAACAGGTAGAGGGTGCTGTCCCAGGCGCCCAGCTTGAGCCAGCCGGAGCGCAAGAAGACCGCCGCCACCCAGCATCTGGCCAACAGCAACAGGGCGCAGCTCAGCCACCAGGGAGCGGCCGGCCCCAGTTGCTGCATCAGGGGGAACTTGTGGTTTGTCATCGAATTTACTCCAGCGTTGAGGTCACATCGACCAACAGGCCAAGGGTGACGAGGCGGGTCAAATACTCTGCAGCCTGCGGATCTTGCGCCAGCAGGGTCGACAGGGCGATGCCCTGGCGGCAGCCATCCAGCAGGCGCCACTCCCCCTCGCTCAGGCGCAGCGGCAATACCCGGCAATCGGGCTGTTTCTTGAGGGCAAGCCAAGCAGGGGCCACCAGATCGTGCACCGCCTCCCCCTGGTGCAGAGCCATCTGCCAGAGGGCCTCCACCGGGCGAAGGCTGTCGAACAGAAGCAGATCACAGGCCGGGATCAGCACCAGCGTCTGCCAGGCCGCTGGCGGCAGGGCCGCCACCCGCTCGGCCGGCCAGTGGCGCACCTCGGGGGCCAGCAGGCTGGTGCGCTCCAGTGCCCACTCGAAACGGGCAAGCTCCCCCAGCCAGGGCAGTTCAGATGTGGTGGGCAGCCCGGCGAGCCAGTCGCCAAAGCCGGCGCCATAGTGCATCACGCTCCCTTCGCAGAGGGGCTCCGCCAGCACGAAGCCGCGCGCCGCGGCGTCGAAAAACGCCTCCCCCACCATGGCCTTGACCGCCGGGTAGCTGCCTGCCAGCACCTCGCCAAGGCTCAGGATGAAGTGATTGCGATAGACCTGCAGCACGGCATCGGCCGGGAAGAGGCGGGAGTGGACGTGGGGCAGGATGGCCTCGCTCTGGCCAAGCAGCCCCTCGGCAAACTGCTGCTGCCGGTGGGCCAGCTCAGACATGGGCGGCCTCCGACGCAAGATGGGCGGCCATGGCGGCATCCAGCAGGGTGCTCGCACGCTCAGCCTCCGCCAACAGCACGGGGAGCGGCGGTATCTCGAGATCCCACTCGATCAGGGTGGGGATGGCGCGCTGGCGGCAGATCTCGGCATAGAGGGCCCAGACCGGCTCGCTCACCGGCGCGCTGTGGGTATCGATATAGAGGTGCCCCTGCGGCAGGGACTTGTCGGTAAAACCGGCCAGGTGGATTTCGCCCACGGTGGCGATGTCGATGGCAGCCAGATAGTCACGGCACGCAAAGCCGTGGTTGAAGGCACTGACGTAGAGGTTGTTGAGATCGAGCAGGATGCCGCACTCGCTGCGCCGTTGCAGCTCGGCCAGAAACTCCCACTCCGGCATCTCTCCCGCCAGTTGCAGGTAAGAAGAGGGGTTCTCGATCAGCAGCCGGCAGCCGAGTGCATCCTGCACCTGCATGATCTTGTCGCTCATGGTGAGCAGAGCCTCCCTGGTATAGGGCACCGGCAGCAGATCGTTGAAGTGGCGCCCTCCGATGCTGCCCCAGCTGAGGTGCTCCGAGATGCGCACCGGCTTGATGGCGCCGGCCAGGGCCGAGAGGCTGGCAAGGTGAACAAGGTCGAGTCCATCAGCCGACCCCAGGGACATGCCGACCCCGTGCAGGCTGACCGGATAGTGCCGGGCCAGCTCGCTCAATACCTGAAAACCCCGGCTGTGCCGTTCGAAGTAATTCTCGCTGTGCACCTCCAGCCAGCCGACGGCAGGCAGGGTACGCAGCATCTCGTCGTAATGGGGGGTTCGCAATCCAATACCAATCAAGGGGTTCATCGCAAAGACTCGCGGTTGGCCATCAAAAGAGGGCCACGGTGCACAACACCGTGGCGCCCAGCCTTACTTGGGTTGCAGCGAACCGCCGGCCAGCTTCTCGCACAGCCCCTTGGGCACCACTACGAAGGCGTCGCCCTGGGCATCCATCTTGGCTGTGCCGGCGCAGGAGTTGGTCTTGGTCGCACAGTCGTTCTTGCTCGCCTTCACCACGCCGTAGCACTTCTCCTTCTCGTCGGCAGCCATGGCCGGGGCGGCAATGAACTGGGCGCCGAGGGCCAGCAGACCGGTCATGGCGGAGGCGATGGCAGTGCTCTTTTTAACGTTCATTCTCTGTTCCTTCTGATTGTGTGTGGTGTGCCCGATCATTCGCGACCGGATGCCTTCCATAGAACCGGCGCGGCGACGAAATGATTTCAAAAAAAATGCAAAATCGGCACATCTATAAAAAACACAATTAGTATCATACTGTTTTAAAAAGAGTTTTCAGGATGTTCTCGGCCCCTTGGCATTGACATCAAGACGGCGACAGAGGCGATGGCATGACGATGAAGAGGCGCACAGGTTCGCCTCCCCGACCATCCCGACGCGGGTTTGCCAGCACATTTTCACCAGCGCGCTGCGGCGAGAGGCGAGCTGGTTGCAAGACGAGATGAACGGAAAAGCGCCGAGCGGGGGGAGCCGTCAGAGCGATCCGGCCGGCTGGTTTATCTGCGGGCTGTAGTGGTTGAGGCGCCGGTGCTCAGGGGTGAGCAGTTGCCCGGGCGAGCGCCCGGTAAAGAAGTGACAGCTCTTGATGAAATGGGGCTGATCGCAATAGCCCTGTTCCAGCAGGGCATCGAGCGACGGGGCGCCCGACAGCAGCTGGCGCAGCGCCCTTTGAAAGCGGGCGGTACGCAGAAAATAGCGGGCATCTACCCCGAGATGGCGGCGCAATCGCCGCTGAAAGGTGCGTGCGCTCATCCCCAGTTGCTGCTGCAACTCGATCGCCGGCGTGCCGTAATAGAGCCGCTCTATTGCCCGCACCAGCGCAAGATCCCGCGGCGGGCACCTCGCCACCTGCCGGCGCAACCAGGCCCCCAGCGCCCCTGCCCCCTCCAGCATCAACCACTGCGGGTCGGGGCAGACAAGCCCCAGCTCATCGAGTGACAGCACCCGATCGCTCAACTGCTCGAGCGGCACGCCAAACAGATCGAAACAGGCCGAAGAGCGCAGCCGCAGCCCCAGCAGATGAGTCTGCCCATGGGCGGCAAAGCGCAGGCGAGCATAGCGCGGGCAGAGCAACACGGCCGCCCCCGTGGCCACGGTGACGGTGCGGGGCAAATTTGCTGACAAGAGGATTGTGATGGTGAGGGGATCCCCCAGATTGAACAGGATCTCGGCCCCGGTGCCGGGGAAGATCTCAGGCATTGGCTGGGGGTGACAAAGGCGCCACTCCCAACCTTGCGCCAGCCAGGGCGCCAGATCGGGAGCGGGCTGAAATTTACGGCACTGCATCATGATGGGAGGCGATATTGCTCACTGGCTCGGTTCGGAGGCGGACAGGAAGAGGGTATCACCGCTGACATGGTCGAGACAGGGATGGCGATCGAAGCGCACCACGCCTATCTCCATGCGCCCTGCAGCCGCCTCCACCATGGCAGCGACCCCCAGGTGACCAAATCCGGCACAGAGCTCCACCGCCCTGATCCCCTCCCGATATAGCTCGTCAAGCAGTTCACGGCCTCCCTGGTAGTCGGGCACGGCGATCGTCTTCACATGGACGTTCTCCGTCTTGACCCAGCGGGCGTGGCGGGCGGGATCCGCCCCCGGTGCGACGAAGATGAAGGCGGCCTTGAAAATATCGGACATGTAAAAAGCTCCTCGGATCAATGAGTCGCCACTCTACCCGGGATCCCGCGGGCCGGATTGTACCGCGGCGCCACCCGCCCTCATCAGGCAGGACAAAACCTGGCGCAAAGGGCGCCATACAGACCTCATTTCTCCCTGTTGAATGCAATTTGCGTGGCCAGGGGCCATAAATGCAAAAGAGACAGCCGAAGCTGTCTCTTTGTCATCAAGCCGGGACCTCAGTAGAAGATCCGCTCGCCGCGCTCGCTCATCTTGAGCCATACCGGCTTGGTGCTGGTTTTGCTCCAGATCCGGTGCAGATAGCTGTAGAAACGGGCCCGGTCGCTGCGAAACAGCATCACGGGAAAAGCCAGCATACCCACCAGCAGCACATAGAGGCGACGAAGAATTATCTGAGTCAGGGAATAGGGATGAAACATGATAGCACTCCACACTGGTAAGACC
>NZ_NEVB01000247.1:0-19865 GCF_002259925.1 Aeromonas sp. A35_P
GGGGTCTCAACCGTCCAGCGGTTCTTCCGGGTCTCTCCGGTGGTGGTCCTGATCAGGATGGCAGCCCGGGCCACACTGACATGTTCCCGTATCCATTTGATGGAGGGTTTGCGGTAGCGACGACGAGCGCCCCGGTCTGACAGCACCTTGTACCCCAGCGCACGCAGGCGCTGCGCCTGGCTACGGGTGCAAGGGCTATCCGTTGGCTTGAACGGTTCCTTCTTATTGCCTCGTTCTGACTTCCTCGGTTGTGCTGGCTGGGGCGGCGCTGCCGTGAATGGCTGTGACATCCCCTGGTGGTTCTGGTTGGCGATCATCCCCGCAAAGCGGGAGTCGAAGTCGATGATGGCCGCGTCCTCGGTACCGCGAGAGCGCAGGCGCTTAGAGAGGCCAGTGAGCCGCTTGTGCTTGTGCTTGCTCTTGGTCGGCGCCCACTTTGTGCCATCAGGGGCCTTGCCGGCTCTAATACGCTGGCGGTTCACCTTGGCCACCTCGCGGCCTATCTGCTGGGTGATGCGCCGGCGTTTCGCGGGTGGCAGAGAGGCGGCGTCCAGGCGCGCCAGCAGGTGGTGCATGGCGCCCTGATTAAGGGTCAGTGAGATCATGTGTGCATCCCTATTCGATAATGGGGGAGAGCTGGCCAGCCAGCAGCTTGGCTTGTTGGCCCTGTTGGGTCATGGCTGCGCTGTTACCGGGGGCAGGCCCGTTGCCGTGGGTGTGACTGGCTGTGGCGGCGGCCAGCTGCTCTACCACGTTCATCAACTGCAGCAGCAGCCGGAAGATGTTCACGCCCTCGGTTCCCATCCACGAACGGGGCGCCTCCAGGTGTTGCAGCTCGCCGGCAACTGCCCGGCGCAGTTGGCCCACCACCTCGACCAGATCCCCCGCCGTGGTCTGGCTCATGTTGCCCAGGCTTCCCAGGGTGATGTCATCCCCGGCCAGCAGCTCGATGGCGCCCAGCGCCTCGATGAGCTTGAACCCACCCACCTCCTCGATGCTGTGCTGGGCCACCTGTAGCCGATGCTGGCCATGTTCCCCCAGGTAATCGTCACTCTGGTGGTGCATCTGCAGGGCGCGGTCATGCAGGCGCCGGTCGGTGTGGCGGGAGAGGTTGCCCACGGTGTCGGTGCGGCTGAATACCTCGACCCGTTGCTGCTGCAACTGCTCTCCCGGGGCGATGTCCGGCAGGGGCAAGCCGCTGCCGAGCACGGTGCGGATAAAGGGCCGGTCTGCCCGCCCGAAGGCAAACCCCAGTTCAACCAGCGTCCCCTCGAGGGGGAACTGCAGCAGGCCCTGTTCCTGCCCGCCGAACTGCACCGGCAGCGGTACCGCCCGATACAGCGGGGCGGCCTTGTCCGGTTGGCCGTCCTCGCCCAGCAGCTGCACGTCCACCGCATAGCGTGGGCGGAATGGGTCATTGAGCTGGCCGGCGCAGGCCTGGTCGCTGATGGCCTCGACCCGCCCGAACTTAGGCAGGTGCATCTTGTCGGCGAGCTCCGGGAACTCCCCCTCTATCTTGCGCCGCTCCAGCGACTTGCTGGCCTTGCCCGGGGTGACGGTGGTCAGGGTCATTTCATCCCCTTTGAGCCGCACCCGGGTGACCCGCTTGCCGTTGACGGTCGCCCCGGGGCGCATGGCCGGTACCGGTGACAGGGTGATGAGGTTGCCTGCCTGGCGGGCGGTCCAGGCCGAGTCAATCTCGACCTCCCGACCATGCCAGCGGCAATCGGCGTGGCTGCCCACGAAAATGTCGCCATCGGGTTGCTGGTACCAGACAAAGTCGGGTACCTCGAAGGCGCGGCCGGCGTGCTCCAACAATTGGTAACCGGTGCCGGCGCTGGTGAAGTTGGGGATCGGCCGGTCTGCATAGTCAGCCGCGGCTGGCAGCATGAACACCAGACCGGTCTCGGTGCTGAGCCAGGCCAGCAGGTTGCGCAGGGTGGCATGCTGCATGCTGACAGGGAGGCGACCGGCCAGCACGCCCGCCAGTTCTCGGCAGAGCAGTTGCACGGCCCCCGAGGCGGCGGGTTGCACGTCGTATACGTAACCGGTGAACCAGCGGCGCAGTTCGTTGTTGTAACCGACATCGATGGTGATCGGTTGGCCTTTTTGCGCCTTGGCCTGAGCGGTCAGGGCTGCCCGGCCGCCGGCGTTGAGGTCCAGCATGATGTCGTGCTCGACCAGGTGAGCCGGTTGGTCATTGATGGTCAGACGGGTGCTCAGCTTCATGCCAGGACATCTCCCAGTTTGTCGTCGAGTTTCTTAAAGAAAGCCTCTCCCGTGGAAAGCTTCTCATCCCCTGATTGACCATTTCCGCCATTGGCCGCCGTGGTACCGGTGGAGCCTTTGCCAAGGTTGGCGGGGTTACCTGGTAGACGGGCTTCGCGCTTCTCCGGTACCGAGTTGAATTCCTTCAAGGTGAACTGCACATGCCAGGCCAGCAGTCCCTCCTGTTCGCTGGCGGTGATGCGCCCGGCAAACTTGGCCTGGCGCACCTTCACCGACTTGGCGAGCAGCGACCCGATCCGGTAGACGTGGCGCTTGCCGCCGTTCCCCTTGGCATCGGCCAGCTCAAACAGCCGGCTCAGCATGCGATCTTCCTTGAACGGGATGAGGCCGGAGACATCGAGCTCTTTGCCCTTGGCGCCCTGTTCGGCGCTGCTGGTCGAGCTGGTCTGGCCGCTTTGGTCCTTGTCCTGAAACTGCATCGATGCGGAAACCCGCATCGACTTCATGATGATGGGCTCGCCATCCAGGGTCAGCATGGCTTGGCTCATGGGGTTAACTCCTGCCAGAAGGTGAGCGGGGAGGGGGAGAGCAGCAGGGCCGCGACCGTCATGCTCTGGCTGTGGTCGGGGGGCGCACTTTGGCCGAGCTGGGTGGCGAGGCTGGCCGCATCCCCCTGGCCTTGCCAGTGCCAAAGCGTGCCGGACAGTGCCTCCAGTTTGGTCAGCGCCTCGGCGAGTTGTGCCAGGCGGGCGGTGCGGCGTGCCGCTAGCCCCTGCAGCCTGGCAATCGGGGTCTGGCTGTCCCTGGCCAGGCTTTCCAGCTGGGTAAGCGTTGCCCCCAGCGCTAGGCGGGCGGGGCGCAGCGGTACCCAGCTCAGCGGCTCATTGGCGCGCCAGCGTGGCACCTTGGCCGCCGTGGGCTGGCTCATGGTGTCATTGTTGGCGGTGAGGCGGCGCAGGGTGGCGCACCACTCCGGCAACGGTAGCAGGGCGCAGAGGATGGCCAGCTGCTGGGCCAAGTCCTCGGCGCTGTTACCAGTGACCAGCCAGGCGAGGGCATGCAGTTGTCCGCTGGGCAGCAGGGGATCGGCCCCGTCCTGCAGCTTGGTGGCCAGGGTGGCCACCGCATTGGGGGCGGCCAGTGCTTGCGGTAGCCCCTCCACGTTATCAATCAGGTGGCTGTGGCTGTTGTTTTTGACCTCCACCGCGATGGTGACGCCCTGGGCGTCTTCCAGGATGCCTTTGCCGGTGACATCCCCGGTCAGCTCGATGGTGCGCTTGCGGCGCACGTCGGTGACGCTGCCATTGGCATTGACGATGGCCACCTTGGCCACATGGTGCTGATGGCCGTTGGCGTCCAGGTAATCCACCAGGTCGGGCACGCTTAAGCTAAGGGTGAAGTGGTTCACCCAGGCATCGAGCAAGGAGCCCGCCCGGTAGATGTCGAGCCAGAGCCCCACCGGCTTGGCGCCCGGGGTCACCTTCTTGACCTCGTTCAGCTCTGCCCGCAGGCCGCCTACGTAGGCCACCCCGGGCTGCACCTTGTAGACCCCGGATTCGTTGACCAGATTAAAGCCGTTGCCGTAGAAGGTGGCCGGCCCGAAGAACTGCAGCGCTTGCAGGCGCAGGTCGTCGTCCATCCCGCGCAGGCGGGCCGCATAGTCAATCTGCCAGGTGCTGGCGTCCACGTGGGTGGCGGTGGCTTCCGAGGCCCGGTCGTACTCCATCAGCATGGATTTCACCAGGCTGTTGCCAGTCTGGCCGGTGGCCTCATTGGTCTTGAGCTTGGTCTCCAGCCCCTTGTGCACAATCATCCCCACCACGCCGGTGGCCTTGTTGATGAGATACATGGCGTTGAAGCTGAAATCGCCGACCGTGGTGTCCATCACGATGGTGTAAGCCACCGCGTCGTTGTTGATGCGCCCGCGCTGGTCCACCGCGTGGCGGTGCACAATCTGGTTCGCCGGCGGCAGGCCGCTGTCCGGGTTGATGGGTGCCTCGGGGTCGAGGCCTGGCACCTTGGCCAGCACGAACTCATCGAGCACCACCGGCGTCTGGTTGGTCAGGCACTCCTGCCAGTAGCGGGAGAAAGCGTTGGTAATGATCTGGCTCATGCGTTCCTCTTGAGTGTCGCGCTAAACACCTGCTGGCTCATGTCGATGCGACCGAACCGCAGGGTGCCGGTGACCGGGTAAACCACCTGGAAGCGGTAGCGGCGGCAGGTGCGGCCATAGTGTTGAATGAGGGTTTCCATCAGTTTCTGGTTGGCTGCGATGGCGCCGTCGGTCACCTCGATGGTGATGACGTCCCAGGGCGCGCCAGCTTGGCGTTCGTGAATGTCACACCAGCCAATGCCAAGGCGCTCGAAAATGCGCTTAAAGCCGGCCACCTCGCCGGCGTCTCGGGCGTTCACAAAGGCGAACTTGACCCGCTTGCGAAAGAGCGGCAGCGGCTCGCCGTTGAAGCGGCTGATGTCCCGCTCCCAGGCGAGCAGCGCCAGCAGGGATTCTGAGCAGGTCAGCGGGTCTTGCTGTGCCAGCGGCAGCAACAGCCAACCTTTGACCCGTTGCCAGAAGGCATTGATCCCCTTGGCCAGAAACCCGGGCTCGGCGTGGGCTGGGCTGATGGTGTAGCCGTCTTCCCACCAGGGGGCGCTGGCATCGGGTAGTACCGGCGCCTGCAGGTCGTGTTCAAGCGGGGTCGGGTCAGTCATGCAGGGTCACCTCCAGAGTGCTCAGGCGCGGGATGGCCAGCCCCGACACGATGTCATCTTGTGCAAACTTGAGGCTCTGCAGTTGCGGGAACTGGCTGTGCAGCTCGCGGGCCAGCTGGGAGAGCGAGAAGCGCGAGCGCGGCCAGGTGCGGGTGACGCTTGGGAAATCCGCCGACTGGCGAAACGCCGCCTTGACCAGACTTTCGGCGCCCGCCTTGAGCGCGGTTTTCTGCTCGTCGGTGAGGTTGGGTTGAGGCCAGATCGTCAGCGTCAGGCTGTGCTGGGTCTCGGGCATGGCCATCACGAACAGGTCATCGCCGTGGCCATGGTTGCCCTAGCGGCCCACGTAGTCATTAAGCTGGTTGATGAGGCTGGCCGGGGTGGCGCCCACTTCCAGCAGGATGTAAGCGTTGGCGGTCCCCGGGCCGCGAGGCCCCTCATGCTCAAAGAAGATGTGATCGGCCCGGATCCCCGCCACGCTGGCCAGCATGGAGCGGTAAATCGCGTCGATATGGTAGCGCCCCACCGCCGAAAACTGGTTCTGGATGCGCAGGCCGAGCGCGTCGTTGCCCTCGGCATCGGCGCCCTGGGTGGTGATCCACTCCTTATCATCGTTGCGGGCCGAGAGGATGCCGGTGACCGGTTCGCTCAGCAGGTTGTAATACCCCGGGGCCAGATTCCAGGCGCTGCCGGCAAACTCGGCCTCGCAGACCACCTTGGCCACCGCCTCGCCGGCGGGGCTGACCACCGCCTGCAGGGGCCTCACCCGGTAGATGGTGCCGTTGATGCGCTCGGTGGTGATCCAGATATCGGCCGGGATGGTGACCGCCTCGCCGGGGTTCACCTTGACGAAGTGGATCACTCCCCGGGTTTTCTGGGCAGCCTTACGGGTCAGGTCCACGTCCCACGCCTTGAGATCGAGATAGGCATCGGTGGCGGTGGCCGCAAAGGTGTTGGGCAGCACATGGCCGGCCAAGAGCGTGCGGATAAGCCAGAGCGCCGGGGTGATGACCACCCCGCGCACCAGCCGCCAGAAGGGGCTCACATCGCTGTCGTTGGTGATGAGGGAGCCAGCGGCCACCACCTCCTTTTTGAGTTCAGCCTCCATGGCCTGCTCGGTGGTCGGCACACCGGCCTCGGCCAGCAGGGCCATAAAGTCCACGTTCGGGCGCAGGTTCACAGGGTTACCTCCAGATTGCCGAATTCATAGGTGCGAGCGGTGACCAGCACCCGGTCGGGGGCCTCTTCACGGATCACGATGGTGCCTGGTACCAGCCGCTCGTCGTCTTCTACCAGCAGTTCAATCTCGGTCATCACATCCGCGCGCAGGGTAGGGCTGCGCTCGCCGATGAGCTTGCGGGCCAGCCCCGACTCCATGATGCGGTGCTTGATGTCCTGACCGATGCTGTGGCGGTCCTGGGTGTAACGTGGCTGGCCGCCGGCATCGAGTTGCCAGGCGCCGTTCACCACCAGGAGATCGATGTACTTGGGTTCGTTCATGGCGCTGTGCTCCTCATCCGCGCTGCTCCACCCATGCGTTTTTCTCCAGCTCGTCCGGTGTCGGCATGGTTTGGGGGGTGATGTGCACCTCGCCGATATGCAGGGCGCGGGTCGGCTTCTGGTTGGCCGCACTGGCCGACGCGTTGGCCTGGATCAGTTGTTGGCCCAGACCACCTGCTGGCACCTTGCTCTGCTCCTGCTGGCGGTAGTCAGCCAAGGGGCTGTTCACCACGCTGGCAGGGGGCGCCATTGCCACGGGGGAGGCGGCCCACTTTGGCAGCACGTCCACGTTCAAGGCGCCGGTATCGAACTGGGTGCCCAGGAACTGATTCGAGGCATCGAGCGCGGTCTTGATGAGCGCGATCAGCGCCCGCCACGGGGTCAGCAGGTTGTCGAAGGCCGCGCCAAGGATATTGCCCATCCGGCGGCCGGCATCGGCCACGTTGTCGATGCCGACGCTGGCCTGGTTGGTTTGCTCAAAGAAGCTGCCGAGCCAGGCGATCCCCTGACCGAGCAGCCCCACGATGAGGGTGAAGAAATCCACCAGGGGGGCCAGTGCCTGTGAGGCGAGCGGGCCAAAGGTCTCGGCCAGCCCACCAAAGAAGGCGCTCAGCAGTTCAAAGTCGGTCAGCACTGCGAAGGTGGCGCGCAGCTCGTCCCAGTAGATGATGGCCAGCACCACGGCGGCGACCAGCGCCAGGATCGCCCCGATGATGATCACCGCCGGATTGAGGCTCATGGCCATGTTGACGGCCATGATCACCGGGCGCAGGCCCGCGAGGGCCTTCTTGAACAGGGTGAGGGGAGCGGTGAGGCCACCAAAGGTCAGCGCCCAGGCCAGGGTGGCCAGCTTGGCGAGGCCGGCCAGCATCAACCAGGCGCCGGTCACGATGCCAAGGCCGGCGATGGCCAGCACGGCGTACCCCACCACCTTGGTGAAGTTGGGAAAGATCCGGGTCCAGCGCAGCACCACGGCGCCGCCATCGGCAAAGGCGCCCACCACCTTGTTGATGGAGGGGAGCACCGCCCCAAAGGCGGCAGCCCGGATCGCGAACCAGGCCGATTTGACCCGTTTCCACTGATCTACCATGGCCTTGGCCATCTGCTCGGCCTTGCCCATGCCGTGGGTGTTGGCCAGGGCGTTGATACTGGTGGCCAGGCCCTGGGTGTTGCTCATCAAGAGCTTGATCATGGAAACCGCTTCGTCCGAGCCAAACGCCTTTTTCAGCTCGTCGCTGCCAGCCACGGTGAGGGTTTCACCATAGCGGGCCTTGAGCTTGTCCAGGATATCGAGCACCGGCAGCATGTTGCCCGCCGAGTCGGTGAACTTGAGGCCAAGCGCTTTCTGGGCACTGCCGACACCGGCCAGGAAGGACTTGAACTTGGTACCGGCCTCGCCGCCGCCCATGGTGGCCTGCAGGTGGCCGAGCACGGCGAACTGCTCATCCATCGAGATCCCGGCGGCGGTGGCGTTGGCGCCAATGCCCTTGAAGGCATCAGTCATGCCCTGGCCGGTGGTCTTGAACATCTGCACCGCGAGCGCAGTCTTGCCGGCGACATCCTCCACCCAGTTGGCCTTGCCCATTTTCTTGGCCTGCTGCTCGAAGATGCCATACATGGTGCCCATGTAGTTGGTGATGGTGGCGGTGTCGGCCTTGGTGGCCTTGGCCAGCACGCCGGAGGCGCGGGCAAAGGAAGGCAGTTCATTGCCCTCCAGCCCGGCGATGGCGGATTGGATATCGTAGGAGGCGCTGACAAACGCGCTGGCCGATTCGCCGTACTTGACGGAGAACATCAAGGCGGTGTCGGAGAGCTGCTTGAGGGTCTTTTCATGGACATCGAGCGAGGCCACTTCGGCCAGTGCTGCGTCCATTTCCAGGGCTGGCCCCAGCGCGTTCTGGATCGCCATGGTGCCGGCCAGCATGGCGGCGCCACCGCCGGCGATATTGGCAAAGCCGCTTTGCGCGGTCTCTTTCACCCGGTTCAGCTGGCTGTTGATGCCCGCAAGCGGCCGGGTAACGGCATCTATCAGGGCAATCCTCATGATCAGTTGTTCGGTGACAGAAGCCATGATTTATCCATTGAAGGCGGTGGCGATGCCCTCGGCGACGGCATGGGCGAGGCGTTGGGCGTGGTATTTGTCTAACCAGAGGGCGCGAGCCAGGGTGTCGAGCTCGTCATCTTCATGGGGCAGGTAGTGGCGACGCAGCGCCAGCACCTGCTCCAGTTGGTTGTGCTCGATGGCCTCGGCGCGCGCGGTCAGTTTTTTACTTCGATATCCAGATCCGGGGCGTACTGCTCGTTGACCTTGGCGGCGATCTGCAGAGCCGCGCCCGGGCGGGCCAGCAGGCCATCCAGTGCCTCTTTGCTGTCGGCGTCGACGATGCGCTTGAGGTACTGGTGGGACGGCGCCACCTTGTCGGTCATCGACAGGCCGTTGATGTAGCTGTTGTAGGCCACCATGGTGGGCACAAAGCGGATATCAGTGCCGGCGATAGTCAGGGTGATGGTTTGCTTGCTCATGGGGTGGTTTCCTCTTGTTCAATCCACTGGTTCAGGGTTGTGATCTGGGTTTGGCAGCGGCGCAGTGCCGTCTGCAGGGTGGGGATGAACCGCACGGCCTCGCCGTAGGTGGTCCCCGTAAAGTCAGGCTCCGGGCAGTGGGGCACCAGCCCCGGCGGCGGCAGGCGCTTGGCCACCTTGGTTTGCACCACCGTGGTGGGCTGGCTGGAGCAGGCGCAAAGCACCGCTAGGCAGAGGCTCGCGAGCGCAGTCTGGGCGGCCCGCCGGCGGTGTGGCCAGGGCTTCTTGCAGTTCATCGGCGGTTTTCCTGTTCTGGTTGTCGAGCTCGGCCAAGGCCGCGTTCTGGTCGCTCAGCAGCAGGCGCAGGCCCGTCGTCATCAGCTGTTGTGCCTGCAGTTCGGTGGCCTGCTGGCTGTTGACGGTCTGCAGGTGGGTGATCGTGGTTTGTTGCTCGCCCAGCGTGCGCTGCATGTCCACGCTGCGGCGGTGGGTGACATAGAGCGCCAGCACCAGCAGCAGGCCCACGATCCCCATGACCTTGCTGAAGGTGCTCATGCTTCCCCCATCGACAACTGGGCAGGGGTACCGATGGGCAGCTCGCCGGTCGGCATCGGTTCATGCAGCGGCCAGCGGTACCCGGTGACGCGGGTCAGCGGGAATTCACGGATATTCACCTCATCCCCTTGGTTACCACCGAGCACCAACAGGTTGCCGGAGGGGGACTTGCCCACCACGAACCCCACATGGCCACCGCCATCGCGGGTGAACACCACCACGCAGCCAGGCACGGGGCGATCCAGTTTTTCGCCCCATTCCAAGTAGCTTTTGGCACTCTCAAAGCGGGTTGACTGAATGCCGACCCGTTCCAGGCAAGCCCCGACAAAGGCGGCGCACCAGGGGGTTTCATCGTCTTTGATGCCGCCCCGCTTGATGGCCTTCCACATGTCCAGGATGGCTTGAGCATGCTTGGGCCCTTTAATCTCTTTCAGGCCCAAAAACGTGCGGGCCTCTTCAATCCAGCGCAGTGCCATGTCAGTTTTCCTTCTTGTTGAACATCAGTGCGGCCCGGTCGCGGATGATGTCGATCCCAAGCAGTCCCACCATGCCGCCCAGCAACGGGGTGGCCTCCTGGGGGATCCCGAGCAAGTGGGTACCGGTGGCGGCCGCCAGGGTGATGAGGCCGCACAGCAGGGATTCGATCAGCCGGCGGCGACCCCGCCCACCGGCGTAGGTGATGCGCAGGAAAGCGATGGCCAGCGCCAGCAGTGCCCCATAGACGGCGGGCCAGTTGTCCATCAACCAGGCCAGTAGAGCGGTCCAGAAGGTGGGGTCTTTGTTTGGCATAGGGTTCATGTCCGTTGCTCTGATTAGCGACCCAGCCGCTCAAGGCGGGTCTGACAGGGGACGCACAGGCGCACCCCGGGGATATGGCGGCGGCGTCCTTCCGGGATGGGGTCGTCGCACTCTTCGCACTGGTGCAGGCTTTCCCCTTGGTAACGCCCTTTGCCCACCTGATTGGCCAGCTGGGCCGCCAGCATGCGGGCGGCGTGATGGTTGGCGCGGTCGATCTCGTCCAAGGCGCGCCCCTTAATCCATCAGGTGGCGGGTGTCGTCCTTGGAGAGGTACGGCACGCCATCGAGGTGGATAAAATCGGGGGAGGTGACAAAGCCTTTCACCTTGTGCACGGTCTTGCTGCCGCCTTTGGGATCGATGTCGAGCAGGTCGGCCACGTTCAGCTTGACGCCGAAGGCTTCCACCTTGATCTCCTCGCTGCCGGTGCTGGCGTAGAACAGCACGTCGTCCGGCTCCATCCCGCGCCAACTGCCGGCCCGTTTGGCGGCGGCGATCAGCTGCTTGAGGTTCTTGGTGTCGAGCTCGAATTCACACTCGGCCGAGACATCCCCATCCACAAAGCCATCGGGAATACCCCGGGTTTGCGCCACCGCGCTGTTGTCGGTGATGGAGAGGCTGGCCTTTTCGACGTGGACCATGGCCCCCATCAGGGTGGTGTCGAAGTTGATACCGGAAAAGCGTTTGGTCACGGGTTAACCCTCCCCGTTGTTGAGGCTCAGATCGAGCATGATGTTGGCGGTGATACCCTTGGGGCAGTCCACGGTACGCACCACCACAAACACCGCGACCAGGTTCTTGGCGGTCCACTGGATGCTGATGTCGCCATCCTGGGGGGAGGCGATGTCGCCCGGGAACAACTGGCCGTTGATGGTGGTGGCCTTGGCCATGGTGCGCAGGTCTTTGCCAAAGTAGGTGATGGCCATGGCGGTGCTGCCCGGGGTGGAGTTGAACGAGCGATCCCCGATGCGGGCAATGGCGCGGATACGCATCCGGCGCGCCACCTTGTAGGCAATGCGCAGGTTTTCGATCACCTGGTAGTCGCCGCCCTCGGCATCTAGGGTGCGGCCATCGGCCCAGTAGGTGCCGTCATAGTCCGGGTACCACATCGGCACCGAGAACCGGTTTTGCTCCAGGGTCTGCAGGGTGGCCAGCGGCAGCGGGATCCCGTCTTTGTCCACCGGCTTGTTGCCAAGTCCGACCAGGGCGCCGGTTTTCACCCGGCAGGGGCTGTCGGCGATGCTCACCGCCCGGTTGCACAGGCGCCCCGCATAGGCGCCGGCGAGGTTCGGCCAAAGCTGCGGTACCAGGCTGATGGAGTCGGCCTTGATGCCCTCTTGCAGGGTGGCCAGCGCGGTCTCGTACTCGCTCCAGGCTTGGGCGGTGCCCTCCTTGCCGACGGCCTTGGCAACAATGCCGGGCACGGCCAGCAGCATGAACTGCCAGCGCCCCCACTTGGCGATCAGCTCCTGGTTGAGTGCGTGGGCGGCGTTGATGCCCGCCTGGTCCCACTCCTGACCCAGTACCAGGACCCCTTCAAACGATTGGGTCTGCTGGGCGCTGCGCACGGCATCAAGCCAGGATTGGTCGGTGGGCAGCACATAGGCGCCGGCGGTCCAGTTCTGGCCGGCGTTATCGCGGGCGGCCAGCAGGTTGGCCTTGAGCTCGCTGTCTGCGCTGCCAAGCAGCTGGTCGAGGTCTGACTGGGCATTGAGGGAGAGCAGCTTGCCGGTGTTGCTGGCGGCGCTGCCGATGAACAGCAGGTGGCGTTCGACCTCGGTGACCGGCCCCTGCATCTGGTTCAAGTTGTTGATCTGCACATAAGGCCACATGGCGCGGGCTCCTTAAGTCTCGGGGTTAGCGGTGCACGGGGTGGGCGCTGCCCGCCACCGACAGGGTGATTTCATCGGCCACCCACACTTCAAAGGGGGCCACGGTCCAGGTCTTATCCAGCCAGCGGATTGCACCGTCCGGGTCTTCCACGATGCGCAGGGGCTCGGCGAACTTCACCTCCAGATCCAGGTCGGCGCTGTGCTCGTCATTGGGCACCACGTCATAGGTGGGATCGGGCAGGGCGAAGCGCTCGCGGAAAGGGTCGTTTTCCTGTATCCAGCTGGCGATCACCGCCAGCAGGGTCTCGGTGCGGCATTCCCGAAACGGCAGGCTTTCCAGGGAGAACACGGCGGTGTATTTGAGCCAGGCCAGATCCATCCCGGTGATCCCCATGTCCTTGGGCTCCAGGCTGATGGTGCCGCCCTCCATCCAGCTGTCGAGGGAACGGGCGCAGCGGGCCGGCAGCACGCGCTCAAGCTCGCGGTGCAGGGCTGCCAGGAAATACCCCTGGGGATGCAGGGCCTCGTCGGTTTCGCTCATATCATCGAGACCCCGACCCGGTGCTTGTTCTTGATACTGCGCACCAGCTGCTGGCTTTCGGCCAGCAGCTGCTCACGCAGGTCGGGGGCGCGCTCGGCCAGGTCTTTGCGAGCGTCCCGCTCGGTGACCGTGGCGAACTCAGGGATTAGCATGGCTTTGGCCCGGGCAAAGACGGCGGCCAGGTAGGTCTCTGTCAGCGCGTTGTTGCCGCCGGCGAGGCGGGGGCCGGGCACCTGACCGGCCTCGGTGTAGCCCTGGGCTCGCAAGGTGGCCTGGTGGCGGGTCAGCTGCAGATTGATCTCGCTGATGGCCGCCAGCAGGGCCGCACTGATGGCGTCGCTGTCCATGTCAGCGGGCAGCGCGCGCCGGCGCTCGAAGTCGCCACACACCACGTCAGGCCAAAAGCCGTCATTGGTGATGCTCTGCTCGCTGTAGCGGATGCTTTTGCCTGAAATCATGTGCTGCCCTATCAATTGGGGCGCCCCTGAGGCCACGGGATTGAGCGCGGTGCGAGCGGTCAGCTGCAGGCTCATCCCCGCCGGGGCGCGGTGGCGTGGGAGTCGTTATTCTGGGTTGAGTGCGCGCAGGCGCATGGCGATCTTGTGGCGCAAGGTACCGACCCCGATCTTGCTGTGGGTCTTCTCGGCCAGGGCCAGCCAGTGGTCGGCCTGCTCCAGGGTGGCGTTGTCTGCCAGCGCGCTGGGGCGAGGTACCCCGTCCTTGTCACGCAGCAGCAGGCAACCGGCCAGCTTGTACCATTTGGCGGTGGCCTGTTCGTTGAGGCGCCAGTCACCCCGCACCTTGTCGAACACCCGGGAGAACCAGGGCTCAACGCCATGGCCCAGCGCCGCTTGCTCCTCGGCCCAGCCCAGTACGGTGTCGGCGGTGAAATGGGCCCAGTCGCGCTTGATGTTGCCGGGGGTGCGCTGGTTCTGCTCGATGGCCAGCAGCGCCCAGCTGATGGCGGTTTCCAGATCGCCGATATCAAACGCCCACACGATCAGGCGTTGAAACAGCGCGTTCTGGTACACGGTGCCGAGCGCCGCCAGTTCCAGGTACTTGTCCACGTAGGGGCGATATTTGGGAAACAACTCATCCCGCTTCATCGCCACCTTGTCGCTCATCCTGGCCAGCGCCTTGAGCCGGGCCATGTCCTGCTCCAGAGCAATCAGCTGCAGGTGCAAGCTGTTGGCCACAAGTCCTGTGGCTTGCCCGGTGGTGGCGGCTTGCGCCGCCCCCAACTGGGCCAGGACCTGCTGCTTGTGACGCATGCCAGGTGAGAGGGCCATGGTTAGGCCTCCGGTTCGCTGTGCGCGTCAGCACCAGCCGGCGGGGCAGCAGGGCGCGCCCCGACCACCACGTCGGCCTCTTCATAGCTGCCAAAGGCTTCATATTCGCCGATGGCATAGCCTTCCTGACGCCAGTACTGATTTTCAAAGCCCTTGGTGTCGTCGTTGTCGGCGGCCTTGCGCTTGCGGGTGTTGCGCTGGGTGTAGATGTGCAAGTTGGCCAGGGTGGTGACCCACATCCCGTTCGCCGGGAAATAGGGCGGGATGTAGGCCGGGCGGCCGGCAATGGACTTGGCCAGCTGCTGGGCGGCGATCTGCTCGGTAGGCTTGGTGGCCTCGCTGTAGAGCTTGGCTTGGGCCGCGGCCACCAGGTCGGTACCGACCAGCACTACCAGACGGGGATCGGTACGATAGAGCGGGTTGATGGTGGCGTTGATGAGGTCAGATGCCATTTCATCCAGGGTCTTGAAGTCGCCGTGGCCGTCCGGGTCGAAATAGATCTTGTCGCCGGCGGCGGCTTTCACCACCTGGCTCCCCTTGTTCCACTCACGCGCCAGCTGCTGCCAGCCCTTGTTGACGTCTTCACCGAGCGGGTATTTGACCGGATCGGAGTCATCGGCGATGTGGGTACCGTTAAAGCCCACCCGCAGCATGTCGAGGCCAAAGGTCTGGTTGGTGAAGTCGGACACCAGCTGCACGAACTGGCCTTCGTGGCCGGCGTTGGCCCAGGTGCACAGGGTGCTCCAGTCCAGGCGCACGCAGGAATCGGTCTCGGTCAGGCTGTACTTGTTGCCGTCGACCCCAATCTTGCGACGAAAACGCCCTTCAACCTTGCGGCCGGTGTGCAGGGCACTGGCGCCGACCTGCACCACCTGACCGGTCAGCTGGTCCACGTCTAGGCAGGTGATGAGTTTGAGGAACTCAGTGGATTCGAGGATGGCGCTGCGCAGCACCGTTTCCATGGGGGCGCTGACCGAGAACTGCTTGGCCAGCGCGTTCTCGGGCACGTTGAAGGCTTTGGCCAGCAGCGCGTTGTAGTGATTCAGGCACTTCTCAGCCTGCGGGGTTTTGGTTTGACTCACAGGGGGCTCCTCAGCAAACGGTCGGGTGGGTGTCGCTGCCGCCCAGGGTATCGGGGCGCTGGTTCGGTGCTTCTACCGAGAACTTTTCGATCTTGGCGTTGAGGCCGGTCAGCTGTTCGCCCAGGCCCTTGAGGGTCTGCTCGAAGGCCGAAAACTGCTCAGTGGTGACGGCGACCGGGGCGGGTTCGGTGACAGCCGGTTGCTTGTCTGCCGTCAGCGCGTCGATCTTGGCGCCAAAGGTTTCAATCTGGGTGCCCAGCGCGGTGAACATCCCCGCCAGCTTGTTCATCTGTTCTTCGTTCATGTCGGTACTGTCCTCGGGTTGGGGTCTGGTCGGGGCATCGGTGGGTATGAACCCGTTGGGGGCACCGTGGCCGCCCAGGAAGTTGAACACCTTGTGCAGGAGCGAGACGCGGTCAGGGGCACCCTGCTCGTCCTCGGGGAAAGAGAAGCCGGACAAGTCCAGCGGCTGGCTGATCCCCACGGTCGGCGACGGGTGCTTGGCGGAAAACTTGAGCATGGTGGTGCCGGTGCTGGCGGGAATGTCCGTCACGCCCACCGCAAACAGATAGGTTTTGCCCTGACCGGTGAAGTTATCCAGTGGCTCGATGGAGCAGAATTTGTATTGGCCGCGCTGGTTCTGATAGATGAGGTCGCGGGTCGGGCAGAGGATGGCGAACAGGGTGTGTTTGCCGTCCACCTTGTCAGCCTTGAGGGCCTGCACGTAGCCTAGGTTCTCGCCCCATTTCTCATGGTCAGGCCAGAGCTGTGCGCAGTAGAAAGTGGGATCGTAGGTGTCGGCCATGTCGGTGATCCACTTGGCCGAGATCTCACGGCCATCCACGGACTGGCCCTCAGTGGCGATCGCCACCCAGCCGGTGCGCAGTGATGAGTCTGTCGGTGTTGGCACGGCGGCCTCCTGGTGTCGAATTGGCGTCAGGTTATCGGGGTCAGCGCAGGGGAGCACTCAGAGGTGTTCGGGCGATTTCGGATAGCGGGGGTTATCCGAATTCATCCGAATGAAGGCGGCGGGAGGGGCGGGATCGGCTCAGTATCATGAGCCCCAGCTTTATGACTGGGGAGCCTCATGGCCTATACAGAAGAGGTACGACAAACCGCCAAGCGGCTTTATCTGCGCCATTGGAGTGCACGGGAGATCAAGGAGGAACTCGGCCTTGGCAGCGTGCGGGTGGTGTACCTGTGGGCCGAGAAGTACGGCTGGACGGAGCTATTGAGCGACGAGGCGCTGGAAGATGCGATCACCCGTCGTTACCAGGCGCTGGCCGCCAAGCCGAAGAAGAACCACGCCGACCTAGCCGAAATGGACCGGCTCATCAGCCACCACGTCGCCCTCAAGGCGGAGGCCGTCAAGCTGGCCGAGCGCGAGCAGGCTCTCAAGGCTCGCCGGCAGGCCACCCCGTCAGATGAGACTGGCGAGGTGGGCGAGGGTGAAAGACGTCGCCAACGCGGGGAGAGCAAGCCGAAGAAGGGCGGCAAGAAGACCAAAAACTGGGTCAATGACTTGGGCCCCGAAGACTTCGAGGGGTGGCTGGCCTCCCTGTTCCCGCACCAGCTGTACGTGCGGGAGGTCAAGAACGACCCGGCTATGCCGCGCACCCGCAATATCCTCAAGTCCCGCCAGATTGGCATGACCTACTATTTCGCCGGCGAAGCGCTGGAGGATGCCATCTTGACCGGTGGTAATCAGGTGTTCTTGTCGGCTACCCGTGCCCAGGCCGAGATCTTCCGCTCCTACATCATCAACATTGCCCGCAAGTTCTTAGGCGTGGAGCTCAGCGGCAACCCCATTGTGCTCTCCAACGGCGCGCAGCTGGTGTTCTGCTCAACCAGCGCCAACAGTGCCCAGGGCTACACCGGCAACTTTTACGCCGATGAATACTTCTGGATCAAGAACTTCAAGGCGGTCACCGATGTGGCTACCGGCATGGGCTCGCAATCCCACTGGCGCAAGACCTTTTTCTCCACTCCGTCCAGCAAGGCCCACGGCGGTTACAAGCTGTGGACCGGGGATGACTGGAAGGGTAAGGATCCGGCCCGCCAGGCCATCGAGTTTCCGACCGAAGCAGAGCTGCGCGACGGCGGCCGGGTCTGCCCGGATCGGGTATGGCGCTACATCCTCACCCTGGAAGAGGCGGTGTCGACCGGCTTCAACCTCATCGACATTGAGGCGCTGCGGGAAGAGACCGCCATCGAGGTATTCGATCACCTCTACATGTGCGCCTTTGTGGACGATGAAGCCTCGGTGTTCAAGTTTCAGCACATGGAGCGGGCCCAGACCAGTATCAGCAACTGGAGCGACTACACCCCGGGGCATCCCGAGCCGTTCGGCAAGCGCGAGGTGTGGCTGGGCTATGACCCTAGCCGTACCCGCGATAACGCCACCCTGGTAGTGGTCGCCCCGCCGCTGTTCCCGGGCGAAAAGTTCCGGGTGCTGGAGAAGCATTTCTGGCGCGGGATGAACTTTCGCTACCAAGCGGACGAGATAGAGAAGATCGCCAAGAAATTCCGGGTCACCTATCTGGGGATTGATGTCTCCGGCGTGGGGAGTGGGGTCTATGACCTGCTGCAGCCCGTGTTCAAGTCAACCATCACCCCAATTAACTACAACGTGGAGAGCAAGGCCCGGCTGGTACTCAAGATGGTGGATGTGGTCGAGTCAGACCGCATCGAGTGGGATCAGGAAGACATCGAGATCCCGCTGGCCTTCATGAGTATCAAGCGCAGCACCACCGGCGGCGGCCAGCTGACGTTCCGGGCCTCACGCAGCAGTGAAACCGGACACGCTGACGTGTTCTTTGCCATCGCCCACGCGGTGGACAACGAACCGCTCGACACATCGCGCCGCCGCAAATCCACCTGGGCCATCAGCAAACGAGGAAAACATGAGCCGCAAACAGCGCTTTCAGCAGCGGGCCGAGCGGCCCACCCCCAGTACAACCGGCAGCCGGCCCTCGGTCAGTTTTTCCATGGCCGAACCCATCGACCCCACGGCCTGGATGACCGATTACACGGACGTGTTCTACAGCCCCTGGGGCGAGTATTACCTGCCGCCCATCGACCGGCAGGGGCTGGCCAAGGTCGCCCGCGCCAATGCGCACCATGGCGCCATCCTGATGGCGCGGCGCAACATGGTATCGGGCCGCTTTATCAGCAGCGAAGGGGTGCCCCGGGAGGTGATCACCGCCTTTGTGCATAACCTGCTGCAGTTCGGGGACGCTGCCTTGCTCAAGCTACGCAATGGGTTTGGCCAGGTGGTGGGGCTCTACCCGTTATCGAGTCTGTACGTGCGCCGCTGCCAGGATGGCAATTTCCTAATGCTGCAGCGGGACGGTAGTTACAAACGCTATCTGGCGGCCGACATCATCTGGCTGGCCCAGTACGACCCGGTGCAGCAGGTGTATGGCCAGCCCGATTACCTGGGGGGCCTGCAGTCGGCCCTGCTCAACCAGGACGCCACCATGTTCAGGCGCAAATACTTCCTCAATGGGGCGCACATGGGGTTCATCTTCTACGCCACCGACCCGAACATGGACGATGACCAGGAGGCGGAAATGAAGGAGATGATCGCGAGCTCCAAGGGGGTCGGGAATTTTCGCTCGATGTTCGTCAACATCCCAGGCGGCAAGCCCGATGGCATCAAGCTTATCCCGGTGGGGGACATTGCAACCAAGGACGAGTTTGCGGCCATCAAGGCGATCACCGCCCAGGATGTGCTGACGGCGCACCGGTTCCCGGCCGCGCTTGCCGGCATCATCCCGGCCAATGGTGGTGCGGGTCTCGGCAACCCGGAGCAGTACGACCGGACCTATGCCCGCAACGAAACGCTCCCGATGTGCGAGCTTATCCAGGATGCGATCAATGGCGCCAACCTGCCGCGCCGGCTGCAGGTGGATTTCAATCGGTCGTTGGAGATCGGTGTTACTGTATAGAGATCCAGCTTAGGGTATAATCGAGCGGTTTTTTATCGACGGTATCAGGGGGGATTTATGCGGGTATTTTGCCGGGAATGTGGGGAGCTGGGGCGCATCACCAAGACGCACCGCCTGAGCCGTGATACCGCCGATCTGTACTGCCAGTGCACGGATGCAGAATGCGGGCACAGCTGGGTGTCGCAGGTGTCATACAGCCACCCACTGAGCCCATCGGGCCGCACAACCAGTCAACTGGCGTTGAGTCTTATCAACTCGCTTAGCCAAGAGGGGCGGCAGGCCCTGCAGCGGGAACTCAATCTGGGACAATGAAAAAGGGGCGCATGATGCGCCCCGTTCTATTGCTCAATGAGCTGGTAGTCTTTGATCAGCACATCAGCCGGGATCCCCAAGCCTTTATTCAGACGTCGGATCATGCTCAGCGACAATTTACGTTGACGCTTGAGAACTTCGGTCACGCGGCTGGGTTGGCCGAGATAGAGCACCATATCTTGTTTCACCAGTCCCATTTGTTCCATACGAAATTTGATGGCCTCTACAGGATCAGGGGCATCTATCGGGTGGTATCTATCCTCATAGACCTCCACCAAGGTAGAAAGCACATCAAGTTCATCAAATTCAGGCGTACCAGGAACCGCGCTGAGCAGCGCCTCAATACGCGCAAGCGCTGTGGTATAGGCGGCGGCAGTTCTAATCGGTTCAATATTCATAATGTTTTACTCCAACAAAGGAGAGGAGGGAGCCTATTCATTGGCTCCCGGCTCTACGTCATATGTTCGTTACGTCTATTTTGTCGTACTCCTTGTGAGTGCCGATGAACTTGATAAAGCAAATCCCTACCTGATTACCCATGATT
>NZ_NEVB01000248.1:0-19749 GCF_002259925.1 Aeromonas sp. A35_P
CATCACCAGATGTCATTGACTGGGAACACTATTTTCGCAAACACCAAGCTCCCGCTGACCAAGTGGTTTCTGGCGATGCACCTGTTGTCACAAACCAAAACAGGTTTGTCAGCGATGGAGCTAAAGCGCCAGTTGGGCGTCAAATATGACACCGCCTGGATGCTCAAGCACAAGCTGCTGCAAGCCATGAAAGAGTCCGATGACAAGCAGCCCATCAGCGGCATCATTCAGCTCGATGATGTCTACTGGGGTGGCGAGCACCGTGGTGGCAAACGGGGTCGGGGCGCGGCAGGCAAGACGCCATTTGTGGCAGCAGTGGCCCTGAACAAGGAAGGGCATCCAATCAAGATGCGGATGACGGTGGTCGATGGTTTCAAAACCAAGTCCATTGCTGATTGGGCAAAACGGCATGTTGCCAGTGGTAGCGCGGTGATATCCGATGGATTGGCCTGTTTCAGGGCGGTGAAGGAGGCCAATTGTGAGCACCTGGGTGTTGTCACCGGGGGCAACCTTGACTTGCTGGATCATCCGGCATTCAACTGGGTAAACACGATGATAGGGAATGTGAAGAACTCGCTGCGGGGCAGTTGCCATACGCTCGGAGCGAAGCATTTACCGAGACATCTTGCTGAATACTGCTTCCGGTTTAATCATCGTTTTGACCTCAAAAGCATGTTGGTTGAATTGGGGCATGCAGTCGTGGCAAGCCCTCCGATGCCATATCGGCTCTTGAAGCTGGCTGAGGGTCATGGGTAATCAGGTTCCCTTTTTAAAGGCATCAATGGGTGCAGTACCTAAAGCAGAATGAACTTTCTGGTGGTAGACGTCAGCAATATATATGGACAGCCAAGTTTCAAACTCCGATAAGGTCAACGCGGCATGTTTTTCTGAGTTGTAGTCGCCTTTGGTATGTATGTTTGAGAAGGTTGTACCAGGCAGAGTATGGATCTCTTTTGAAAACGTCCCAAGAGCACGTTCAACATGAGCACCAAAATTTGGTCGGCCCACTGGTCGCCATTCAATGTTGATATTGTACTCATCACAAGCCTTCTGAAGCATTTCCCCCCGAAACTCTTTTGCATTATCAACGTGAATAGTGGTCGGAAGTCCCCACACAGGCCATTCACTTTTTATGCCATTCTGGGCCAACCATTTGTCTTTTGGCAAAATTGAGTGCGCCAGACACAGACCGGTAGATAAAGCACTGGGCGGATCAAACGACACATAGAAACCTGTCACCATACGGCTGTAAACATCAAACGCCAGAGTGATCCAAGGCCGACCAATCGGTTGCCTGTAGTGATCATCTACAAGAATGATATCGAGCTTAGTATGGTCAATCTGCACAACAGACAGCGGCCAATCCGCACCGGGAAAAGAGCCTCTGTGTGGCTTGAATGACAAATCTGCTTTTTTGCGGCCTTCCCGCTTACTGACGACGATCTCAGGCGAGAGAGCCTTAACACGGTTACGTATGGTGTTGTCGTGCGGTGGCTCTACTCCTGCTCCCGTACTACGCTTGATGATTTCATCGCAAAGCTTCTGAATAGACTTTTTCTGTAATGTTAGGAAGTCTGTCGCCATTGATTCTCTAATTATTTCTTCAACCTCCGACGACAGTTTGGTCGTTCCTTTATCCCGGCGTGTTTTAGGTAGCAGAGATGACAGTACGCCGGAGTTCTCGTAGGCCTTAATCCAACCATACAGAGTGTTGGTTGAAATCGAATGCTTCTGGCCGTGTGCTGCTACCAGAGCTCTGGTTCTAGATGGCATATTAAGCAACGGCTTGATGATACTCATACGGGTTCGCGCAATTTCCCAAGCCTTGTCATCAATCAGTGTCAACTCCGGTCGTTTAATGACTTCAGCCTCTGGTGCCTGTAGTTTCGTGATGCTGGCATTTATGACTTCGTGGTTATCTTCAGCAATCAATTCAGCCAATTGCAGAGACAGAAGTTTAACAATCCGAAATGAACGCCCTTGGTAGCTGACCCGCTTACCGGGCTGAAGAACCAATTGTTTATGGCTCATGGATTCAAACTCCAAATGGTACTCGACATGGTGAGAGGTTGATCGAGATCGGTAGCGATCTGGCGGGTTCCTATCAGATACCAGAGCGTAGGCAATAGACGGGCTCTGTTCCATTCATCCTGATATATGTGGGCCAGAAGGTCTTTAGGTGTTGATTGATTCAATGTCTGGATCGCCTCGTCCAGAATATCCATATCAACTTCTGCTACGGGCCCATTCTTAACAAAAGGGAGCAGGAATTTTGCATTCTTCAGTCTGACTTCACGCACTTCTGTTTCAGTGATGAGCTTAAACCTCCATCCTTTGCTACGGGCAAACCGCAAGGCTGCTCTAAACTTGGGTTTCAATTCTGACCAACATTCTTTGAGTTCACTACGATATTTGACTTCATAGAGGGTTGTTGGATGATGAGGGCTGTGGAAGTAGGCCAATACATCCGGGGTATAGATACGTTTCTTATCCAACGCATCAAGCCAATGAACGGTGACAGGCTGCACTTCAAAGCTCGCGACTGCTGGGTCGAATTCCAGCAATGTAAAGAAATCACGTTCGAGTGTTGACTCGAACATAGCCTGTCCAGTGGACTTATGATGAGAGGCCACACCTGTGACATTGCGGTAGTTTTTCGGGATCTTGCGCACCGGCATATATGTCAATCCAATACAAAATAGCATTATAGGTAACGGGCATCAGCCGCCTGATTTATGGGCTGGTACAGAGGAGCGTTGCTCTAACGGCTGACATTGGCTATGAGAGTACAACGAAGCGATGTAAATGACAGAGGTCAAATAAGCCTCTGCCCGCCGACAGCAAAAGAGCGCCTTGTGGCGCTCTTTTTTATGCAAGTCGCAAAGCACATCCTGCTGGTTGGCGCCCCCGAAACGGGCATGTCGAGGGGCCTTGGTCGCTGTTATGATGTGGCCGCCGTTATCGTCAACCGCCCAGGATTCACCATGTCTCAAACCCGCCTCTTCATCGTGCACGGTTATACCGCCTCCCCCGACGCTCACTGGTTTCCCTGGCTCAAGGCCGAACTCGAGGCCCGGGATGTCCGGGTCGAGGTGCTGGCCATGCCTGACCCCCACCACCCGGAGCCCGCCGCCTGGGACGCGGCCATGGACAGCCTGGTGCGGGATCACGATGAACGGACCTTTTTACTGGGCCACAGCCTCGGCTGCATCACCATACTGCGCCAGCTCGACCGGCTGCCCGCCGGCAGCCGGGTGGGCGGGATCCTGCTGGTCTCCGGTTTCGATCAGCCACTGCACACCCTGCCGGAGCTGGATCCCTTCATGACTCCGGACTATGACCCGGCCCGCATCATGGCGCTGGCCCCCCGCCGGGTGGTGGTCGCCTCCCGGGATGATGCCATCGTGCCCTATCCCTGCAGCCAGCACCTGAGCGAGCGCCTGGCTGCGCCGCTCTACAGCCTGGAGCATGGCGGCCACTTCCTCGACCGGGACGGCTTTCTGACCCTGCCGCTGGTCCGCGACCGACTGCTCGCCATGCTGGCGGAGGGCTGAGGCAGACAACAACGGCCACCAGGGTGGCCGTTGTTGTTTTCGACCCGGCTAGAACGACATGCCGGAGAAGGACATGAAGCCGAGCGACATCAACCCGGCCACGATGAAAGTGATGCCAATCCCCCTCAACCCCTCGGGCACATCCGCATATTTCATCTTCTGGCGCAGGCCGGCGATGGCGACGATGGCTAGCAGCCAGCCCAGGCCTGAGCCCGCTCCATACACCACGGATTCGATGAAGTCGTAGTCCCGCTGCGCCATGAACATCACCCCGCCGAAGATGGCGCAGTGCACCGTCAGCAGCGGCAGATAGATGCCGAGTGCGTGATGGAGCGCCGGAAAGTGCTTGTCCAGCACCATCTCCATCACCTGCACCAGCGCCGCCAGCACTCCGATGTAGACGATGAAATCGAGAAAGCTCAGATCAAACTCGCCGAGAAAGGTGCTCTCCGGGCGCAGGATATGGCGGTAGATCAGGTTGTTGAGGGGGATGGCGATCACCATGACCACCAGCACCGTCAGGCCAAGGCCGAAGGCGGTGTTGATGTTCTTGGAAACGGCCAGGAAGGTGCACATGCCAAGGAAGAAGGCCAGCGCCAGGTTTTCGACAAAGATCGATTGAATGAAGAGGTTTACGTAATAGTCCATCGGGTCGGCTCACAACGGGTACGAACGGGAGCCGCCTCCCTGCGCGCAAGCGGGCACGAAGGCGGTGCAAGAGGCGCCGGATCGGAGCCTGACCCACAGGCCGCACTCTGTGGCTGGGATCAGGATCGGATCGAACGGGCGCGTGGCGTGCAGCCGGCCTCTAGTCGCTGTGGCAGAACCGAAATTGCAGATGATGGCAGCATCGCAGCCGCCGATGCAGATAGCCGAAGTGGTCGGCCAGCTGCCTGAGGTAGATGAGGGGCAGGAAGAACAGCAGGCCGCAGAGCAGGCCGAGGATCTCATGCTGGAACCAGGCCAGCAGCATCTGGTAGAGCTCGGCATGAGCGGCCCCTTCCAGTCGCCGCCCCTGCTCGAAGCCGAGGCGCCACTGGGAGGCAGGCGGCAGGCTGGCGCTGTCGAGCAGCCCCCGCTGGGCCGGCTCGTGCAGCTGCATCGAGCCCTCCTGCCCTCCCGTTGCCGGCCCCGGGGTTGCAACAACCCCTGCCGCGCCAGAGGCGGCAAGCCAGAGAAGGCAGGCGATGGCGAGGGCCATCGACCAGGTCGACAGTCGGCCAGGGGGCAGCAAGGGATGAGTCCTGTTCAAACAAATGGGTTCAAGAAGCGAAAATATATCACAATTTGCCGCTTTATTGAATTTACCACATGATTAATCCGCATTAACCGATACTAAAAACCTTCTTTATCAACAAAATCTGCAATTAAAAACCAAAGCAAGCAAATGCTCGGCCTGCCGCTCGACACACCCACAATGAAAACGGCCACCCTGAGGTGGCCGTCATCGGCAGTCAAACAGACTCACGGGATCAGAGGCCGGCGGCTTCCAGATGCTCCACCAGCAGCTGCACGCTGCGGTTGCCGCGCCACTCGTTGACATCGAGCCGATAGACCAGCCGCACCCGTTTGACCGAAGCATCGGGCCAGCGCTGCAAGTCGACCCCGAAGGCGATGGCATCCACCGCGTGGCCGGAATCCGTGGTCAGCATCATCTTGAGGTGCTTCTCCCCCACCAGCCGCTGCTGCACCAGCACGAACTCGCCGTCGAACAATGGCTCGGGGAAGGCCTGACCCCAGGGGCCGGAGGCGCGGATCAGCTCCGCCAGCTCCAGACTCAGTTCATCGGGCAGCAGCTCGCCATCGGTGAGCAGCACCCCGGTCAAGAGCTCAGGGGTCACCAGCTCGCCGATGACCGCCTCGAAGGCCCGGCCGAAGGCCTCGATATTGGCCTTGGGCAGGGTCAGCCCGGCCGCCATGGCGTGGCCGCCAAACTTGCCCATCAAGCCGGGGTGGCGGGTATCGAGCAGTTCCAGCGCATCGCGCAGGTGCACCCCTGGGATGGAGCGCCCTGAGCCCTTGAGCTCGGTCTCGCTGCTCTCGGCAAAGGCGATGACCGGGCGGTAGTACTTCTCCTTCACCTTGGAGGCCACCAGCCCCACCACCCCCTGATGCCACTCGTCCCGGTGCAGCACGATACCGGAGGGCACCTCGCCGTCACGAAAACGGATCTGCTCCAGGGTGGCGAGCGCCTCCTGTTGCATCCCCTGCTCGATCTCCTTGCGCTCCTGGTTGAGGCTGTCCATTTCGGAGGCGAGCTGGCGCGCCAGGTTGAGGTCGTCGCTCAGCAGGCAGGCGACCCCGAGGGACATGTCGTCGAGCCGGCCCACCGCGTTGAGGCGCGGCCCCAGCGCAAAGCCGAGATCGGCGGCGCACAGGCGACGGCCGTCGCGGCCCGACACGTCCACCAGCGCCTGGATGCCGGGACGGCAGCGGCCGGCCCGGATCCGCTGCAAGCCCTGATGGACCAGGATGCGGTTGTTGCCATCCAGCGCCACCACGTCGGCCACCGTGCCGAGGGCCACCAGATCCAAGTAATCCGCCACGTTGGGCGCGCGCAGTCCCTGCCGCTCATACCAGCCGCTCTGGCGCAGATGGGTGTTGAGGGCAGCCATCAGATAGAAGGCGACCCCAACCCCGGCCAGGGACTTAGAGGGGAAGTCGCAGCCATGCTGGTTGGGGTTCACTATCGCGTCGGCGTCAGGCAGCTCCTGGCCCGGCAAATGGTGATCGGTAACCAGTACCTGCATGCCGGCCGCCTTGGCTGCCGCCACCCCGGCGATGCTGGAGATGCCGTTGTCCACCGTGATGAGGAACTCGGCGCCGCGGGCCACCGCCAGCTCGACGATCTCGGGGGTGAGGCCATACCCGAACTCGAAGCGGTTGGGCACCAGAAAATCGATGTGGCGGCCACCCATGGCGCGCAAGGCCAGCACGCACAGGGCCGAGCTGGTGGCGCCGTCACAGTCGAAGTCGCCGACGATGAGAATACGCTTTTGCGCCGTCAGCGCCTCGGCCAGCAGCGGCACTGCCTGCGCCATGCCGAACAGGCGCTGGGGTGGCAGCAGCTGATTGGCGCTGCGCTCCAGCAGGGCAGGGTCTTCGACCCCACGGCTGGCGAAGATTTGCCGCAGCAAGGGGTGAAGGGTGGCGGGCAGATGGGAATCATCCACGCGCGGGCGACGACGGATTAGCAGGGGCATCGATGTGATCCAGTATCTTGAGCAGTTGTTCAGGGCTCTGATAACCGCGCAGCAGGTCGCCATTTGGCAGGACCCAGCTCGGCAGTGCCTTGATCCCGAGCCACTGGCTCAGGCCGATATGATGGGCAAGGATCTCATTACAGCCGCTCTCAGGCAAACGATCACTGAGTTCGAGTTCGCGCAGCAGCCCGGGATCGCACCAGCGCGCCTGCGCCTCGGCCAGATCGGCAAAGGGGCCAAGCACCGGCAGCAGCTGCACGCTCACCCCCCCTCGCCTGCAAGGCGGACAGCTCATCCAGGGTGGCGCGACAGCCGCGGCAGGCGAGATCGGTAAACAGGGTGAGGCGGTGGCGCTCGGGCACGGCCTTGAGCTGCATGCGCCGCTCGCCGATCTGGGCCAGGGCCAGCTGCCGCTGTTGACGCTGGCCCAGCATGGTGAGGTTCTTCATGTCGTGGGCCAGATCCAGCATGGTACCCAGCAGCACATGGTCGCCCCTGGCATCGGTATAGAGGGGCCCCTGCGCCGTGCCCAGCAGATAGAGGCCGGAGACCGGGGTCTCGTCCACCAGATAGACTTGCACCCCGAGCCGCCGCTCTATGGTCTGTTTCAACAGTTGGGGATCCATCCCCGCGCTGACGGCAAAAGAGCCCAGCAGCATCATTCCCAGCAGTAAATAGTGCACTTTTTTACTCACTTGGCATGAACAAATGGACTCACAAGGTTACCCAGCAAATATGCTCGCCTCAACTGCTTAATTACTGATTGGTTAATAGGAAGGTCGCAAAAAAATCCCGATCTGACAGGTTGCCAATCGGGCAAAGCCCCAGCAAGCTAACCGGGACGACAGGAAACACGACGGTCATCCTCTGTTTTCCTGATGCTTTATTATTCAAACACCAGGGCGGCCCAGGCCGCTGCTAGCCCATTTTTGGAGGGGAAAATGAGTCTGATTCAAGAGTTCAAGGCCTTTGCATCCAGAGGCAACGTCATCGACATGGCGGTCGGTATCATCATCGGGGCCGCCTTCGGCAAGATCGTCTCCTCCTTCGTCGGTGACGTGATCATGCCGCCCATCGGCCTGATCCTGGGGGGCGTGGACTTCAGCGACCTCGCCGTGACCCTGAAGGCCGCCGAGGGCAGTGCGCCGGCCGTGGTCATCGCCTACGGCAAGTTCATCCAGACCATCATCGACTTCCTGATCATCTCCTTCGCCATCTTCATGGGGCTCAAGGCCATCAACACCCTGAAGAAGAAGCAGGAAGAGGAAGCCGCGGCGCCGGCCGGCCCGACCAAGGATCAGGAACTGCTGACCGAGATCCGCGATCTGCTCAAATCCCAACAGGGAAAATAAGCGCCAGCTCCTGTCGTGTACTGGAAAAAAACCGCCTTCGGGCGGTTTTTTAGCTGCAACAGCGACGCAACACCTTACACTAGGGTCTCTCTCGAGCTTGAGCCGCCCCCGCACGCATTCCGCATCTTCCATGCTTGAATGAACGTCAACCAACAGGAGTCGTCGCCATGACATCCCCGGCAGTGAAGAGCAGATCGAAACATGGTTTCATTCTGCGCTATTTGCTGTTGCTCTCCCTGCCACTGCTCCTGATGACGGCCAGCAGCCTCTATCTGTTTTTCATCAAACAACAGGAGGTAGTACGCGAACGTATGGAGTTTTTCAGCAGCAGTACGGCCCAGCAGTGGGACAACGCACTGAGCTCGGTCGAAGAGCAGCTGAATATTCTGGCGACGGATCTGGCCACCTACAACGGCGTGCTGCCGCCGAAGATGAAGGCACGGCACAGCTCGGTGTGGCGGCAGCTCGACCGCTCGGGCAACTTGCTGAAGGGGCTCTACTATGTGCAGCGGGACAACAGCCTGATCAACATCAACCTGCGCCCCGCTCCTTCCCTGCAGGCCATCACCAAACAGCAATGGTACCTGGATGCGCGACAGACTCCCGGCATCAATATCTGGAGCGCCCCCTATCTCGATATCCTCCAGCACATTCCGGTGGTGACTCTGTCGCGGGCAGTGCTGGATCAGAATGGTCAGATAGTGGCCGTGGTCGGCATCGACGTCGAGCTGGCTAGGATCTCGGACAGGATCGGCCGCATGCTGCAGGGCGGCAAGCAGATGACCTACCAGCTCTACGATCGCAAGAGTCAGCGCACAGTGGCGCACAGCAATCCGCTGCTGAACGCCACTCCGCTCGACGAGCCCTGGTTATCCGAACTCAAAGGGAAAAATGGCACCATCCAGAGCAAGGATGACGAACTCATCGCTTACTACACCCTGACCAACAACCCAGGCTGGCAGGTGGTCATCACCTACCCGTTCAGCAACTCCTTCGTCATCAGGGAGCTGCTGCCCACCATCCTGGTAGGGCTGACCCTGTCGCTGGTCATGTTCATCCTGGTGGCCGTCATCTTCCATCAGCGGCTGGAGAACACCATCGGCATGCTGGTGCAGGTAGTGCGTCAGCTGCGAGTAACCCCGCCAGGGCAAGCCCTCATCATCCCCCGCATTCCGGGCATCGAGGAGCTGGAGGACGAGATCACCATGATTTCGGACCAGATGCAGGCGGAGAGCGAAAAGGCCCAGCGCGATGCCCTGACCGGGCTCTACAACCGCCGCTACATGGACACCCTGCTCACAGAGCTGCATCAGCAGCACACCCCCTATGTGCTGGCCATCATCGACATCGACAACTTCAAGCAGATCAACGACCGCCATGGCCACCCCGCCGGCGACAGCGTGCTCAGACGCACCGCCTCCCTGGGCAGCAATATGCTGGAGGAGAAGGCCACACTCTGCCGTTTTGGCGGCGAGGAGCTGGTCGCCATCTTCGAGCAGGGAGAGCTGGCCCAGGCCCGGCACCTGATGGAACGGTGGCGCCGCGCCATGAGCAAACAGAACTGGCGCGAGCCCGGCCTTGGCGTCACCTTCAGCGGCGGGCTGGCCGAGGCGCTGGATGCCTCGCCCGCCGAGGTGCTGGCCCGGGCGGATGCCGCCCTCTATCGCGCCAAACAGGAGGGGAAAGATCGCCTCTGTCTGGCCTAGGCGCGCGGGTGGTGCTGGCCGTGCAGCGCCTTGAGCCGCTCGTTGGCCACGTGGGTATAGATCTGGGTGGTGGAGAGATCCGCGTGGCCCAGCAGCATCTGCACCACCCGCAAGTCGGCGCCATGATTGAGCAGGTGGGTGGCGAAGGCGTGGCGCAGGGTGTGGGGAGATAGCTCCCCGCTGATGCCGGCCCGCAGGGCATAGAGCTTGATCCGGTGCCAGAAGGTCTGGCGGGTCATCATCTGGGCCCGCTTGGAAGGAAAGACCACGTCCGAGCTGGTGCCCCCCAGCAGCAGGCCGCGCCCTTCACGGTAGTAGCGCTCCAGCCAGTGCACCGCCTCCTCCCCCATGGGGACCAGCCGCTCCTTGTTGCCCTTGCCCACCACCCGCACCAACCCCTGGCGCAGGCTGACATGCTCGGCGGTGAGCCCCACCAGCTCGGAGACCCGCAGCCCGGTGGCGTAGAGCAGCTCGAGCATCGCCTTGTCGCGCAGCTCCAGCGGGTCATCCACCAGCGGCGCTTGCAGCAGCGCCTCCACCTCGGCTTCGCTGAGATCCGATGGCAACTTCTTGGGCAGCTTGGGCCCCTCCAGCAGCACGGTGGGATCATCGCTGCGCAGCTTCTCCCGATTGAGATACTGGTAGAAGCGGCGCAGGGCCGACAGGAAGCGGGCCGTGCTGCTGGCCGCGAACTGGTGATCCACCCGCCAGGCGAGGTAGTGCTGGATGTCGTCCAGCCCGGCCAGCAGCAGGGAGCCCCCCTGCTCGTCGAGCCAGAGGGAGAATTTTTCCAGATCGGTGCGATAGGAGCTGACCGTGTTGTCGGAGAGGCCCCGCTCCAGCCAGAGGGCGTCGAGAAACGGCTCGATCAGGGGATGGGATTCAGCTTTGCTCATGGTACGCCGCGCTCAGGGAAACAGGCCCCCATTGTAACGTGTCGACCCACCCGGCCCGCAAGGCAGGCTTGTCCATGGCCCGGCAAGAAGTGAAGCGCGCCGGGCAATCTGCTAGACTGGCGCCCACCCCGGGCGCCGCTGTGCCGGTCACGCCCCTTGCCTACTGCGATCAAGAGAAGAGCGATGAAGATAGGTTTGTTTTACGGCTCTACCACCTGCTACACCGAGATGGCCGCCGAGAAGATCCGCACCCTCATTGGCCCGGAGCTGGTCGATCTCCACAACATCAAGGACGTGCCCCTCATCCGCATGCAGGAGTACGACATCCTGATCCTGGGCATCTCCACCTGGGACTTCGGCGAGCTGCAGGAAGACTGGGAATCCCGCTGGGAAGACATTGCCGACCTGCATCTGGAGGGGCGCATCATCGCCCTGTTTGGCCTCGGCGATCAGCTGGGCTATGGCGAATGGTTCCAGGATGCCCTCGGCATGCTGCACGATCAGCTGGTGCCCAAGGGGGTCAAGCTGGTGGGCTACTGGCCCAACGAGGGGTACGAGTTCGATGCCTCCAAGGCGCTCATCGACGATGGTCGTCATTTCGTCGGCCTTGCCCTCGACGACGCCAATCAGTACGACCAGACCGAATCGCGCATCGAGCAGTGGGTCGACCAGATTTTGAGCGAGATCCACGAGCTGCTCTGATACCGGACCTGCTCCCTCACCCTGCCAGATGCCACCAGGCGTGACTCGCAATCTCAACCTCTCCTGCCGGCGGCCGGGTTTCGGGCCGCCGGGCGCATAAATCGCACCGATTCTCTCAATCGGTATCATCGCATGACGCTATAGCGACTTTTTTGTGCTGGTCTGCAACAATGGAAGCGACACCCCATAACAATCACAGCCGGGTGTCGGAAGCAAACGGACAGACCAGAAAAGGACATTCTATGACCCCATTCTCCCTGTTGGCCCCCGCCATCGCCCGTGACGTGCTCGATCACGCGCTGGCGCTGGGTGCCGACTTCGCCGAGTTGTTTGTGGAGCGCAAGCGCCGCAGCCAGCTCAGCCTGCTCTCCAGCCAGATAGAAAACATCAGCGGCGGCCTCGATTTCGGCATCGGCGTGCGCCTGTGCTACGGCCACAAGGTGCTCTACGGCTACACCAACCAGGCCGATCGCAACGAGCTCTTGCGCATCGTCACCCTGCTGGCGGCCAAGGACAGGCGTGACCCCGTGGTCACCGCCACCGCCTTCGATTTCACCCGCCTGCACGATCGCAACCCGATCGCCCTGCCCCTGTCGGCCGACAAGCTGCTGGAGCAGAAGATCGCCTACCTGCACGCCATGGATGCCGCGGCCCGCGCCGAGAGCGACAAGGTGAGCCAGTTTGCCGGCAACGTGCTGGGCTGGGAGCAGGAGGTGGAGATCTTCAACAGCGAAGGGGTGCAGGTGAGCGATCGCCGCCACTACAACCGCATCATGGCCCAGACCATCGCCGCCCTTGGCAGCGAACAGAGCGTGGGTTACGAAGCCCCCGGCGCCATGATGGGCTGGGAACACGCCGCCAGTATCGATCCCCGCGAGCTGGCCCTCACCACCACCCGCCAGGCGCTGGTGAAGCTGGGGGCGGCCCCTTGCCCGAGCGGCAAGCTGCCGGTCATCATGGAGAGCGGCTTTGGTGGCGTCATCTTCCACGAGGCGTGCGGCCACCTGCTGGAGACCACCTCGGTGGCCAAGAAGGCCTCGGTGTTCCACGACAAGATGGGCCAGCTCATCGCCAATCCGGCGGTCAGCGCGGTGGATGAAGGCTTGCAGGGCAACGCCTGGGGCTCCATCAACGTCGATGACGAGGGAATGGCGACCCAGCACACCCAGCTCATCAAGGATGGCGTGCTCACCGGCTTCCTGGTGGACCGAATGGGGGCCCTTCGCACCGGCTACGCCCGTACCGGCTCCGGCCGGCGCGAATCCTACAAGTTCGCGCCGGCCTCGCGCATGCGCAACACCTATATCGAGCCGGGCAATCACAGCCTGGACGACATGCTGGCGACGGTGGAGCACGGCATCTATGCCAAGCGGATGGGGGGCGGCTCGGTGCAGCCCGGCACCGGCGAGTTCAACTTCAACGTGCAGGAGGCCTACCTCATCGAGCACGGCAAGATCACCCGGCCCCTCAAGTCGGCCACCCTGATCGGCACAGGCCCGCAGGTGCTCAAGGAGATCTCCATGGTGGGGCGCGATCTGGCCCTCTCCGCCGGCATGTGCGGCTCGGTCTCCGGCTCCATTCCCGCCTCGGTCGGCCAGCCACCGCTCAAGGTCGACAATATCCTGGTCGGAGGGAACGCCTGATGAGCCAGCTTGACATGAACCAACTGCTTGCCCGCCTGCTGGACCAGGTCTCCGATCTCGGTGCCGAGGCGGACATCATCGCCAACCAGGACAAGGCCTTCTCCCTCAAGGCCGACAAGGGCGAGCTCAGCGAATACAAGGTCACCAGCAGCCAGCAGATCGGCATTCGGCTGATAAAAGAGGGCCGGGTCGGCATCGCCTATTCGGAGTCTCTCGACGAGTCGGCGCTGGCCGCCATGGTGCAGGATGCGCTGGATGCCAGCCGTTTCGCCAAGGTGGACCCGGATCAGACAATCGCCGTGCAGCAGAGCCGGCTCATTACCGACTGTGCGGAAATCAATCAGCCCGACACTACCCCAGTGGAGGAGAAGATCGCCCTGGCCCTGCGCCTCGAGTCGGAGATGCTGGCGCTGCCGGACGTGACCGGCGCCCCCTACAACAGCTTCTTCGAGGGAGAGGGCCGGCTGTGGCTCGCCAACACCCAGGGCAGCCTCTGCCAGCACCAGGCGTTCAGCGTCGGCTGCTACAGCTCCGCCCTCATCGAGCGCGACGGCCGTCAGTCCATGTTCTCCCTGGGGCAGTATGAGCGCCGCTTCGATGCGCTGGACAGCCAGACCCTCATCCAGCAGATCCATGCCGTGGCCGACGGCCTGCTGGCGGGAGACGCGGTGCCGAGCGGCCACTACAGCGCCATCTTCGACACCAATGCCCTGGCCAGCCTGTTCGGCTGCTTCCAGGCCGCGCTGTCGGGCAAGTGGGCACAGCAGGGGATCAACCCCTGGCGGGGCAAGCTGGGCCAGTCGGTGGCTTCCCGCTGGCTCACCCTGGAGAGCCGGGCCTATATGCCGGGCGGCATGCACATCAAGGCCTTCGATGGCGAGGGGGCCCCCACCCGGGATCTGCTGCTGATCGGCGAAGGGGAGCTCAAGTCCCTGCTGCACAACAGCGCCACCGCCCGCCACTTCGGTGTGGCCAGCAACGGCTCGGCGGCCCGCAGCGCCCGCAGTGCGCTGGATGTCAGTCCGCGCCACCTGGTGTTCGGGCTCGGCCCCCACAGCGAGGCCGAGGCGCAAGCCGGCGAGTATCTGGAGCTGGTCAAGCTGGACGGCCTGCACTCCGGCGCCGATGCGGTGAGCGGCGACTTCTCGTTCGGCGCCTCCGGCTTCCTGTGCCGGGACGGCGTGCGGGTGGCACCGGTACGCGGCATCACGGTGGCGGGCAACTTCTACCGCCTGCTGGGCGAGCTGGAAGCGGTCGGCAACCTGCTGCACCACGACGATGGCAAAAGCTTCTACGCGCCACTTATCCGCTTCGGCGGGCTGAGCATTGCGGGCAAGTAACCGCCGATGGATGGCCAGGAGCATCACGCTCCCCCATCCGTCCGCTTTGGCGGGCTGAGCATTGCGGGCAAGTAACCGCCGATGGATGGCCAGCAGCATCACGCTCCCCCATCCGTCCGCTTTGGCGGATTGAGCATCGCCGGCAAGTAACTGTATATCCAGGGAAAAAACCTCCAGTTCCCCACCCGAAAGCGGCGCCTGATGGCGCCGCTTTTTTAGCTCTGGCGCCCCTCATGGGCCGCTCCTAACCTCTAAGAAGCTGTCTACGAGCTGCCGCGAGAGGCCGTCAGCAAGGAACAGAGCCGCCGGTCGCATCGGCCGGCACATGCAGGAGATCATCAAGATGGACAATACCCTGGTCTGGGCCGACATTCCGACACGGGATCTGGATCGCGCCATGGCCTTCTACTCGGCCCTGCTCGACGTGCCGGTCACGCCGATACAGGAGGAGATCCGCTTCGCCATGCTGCGCCACGACGGCAACAACGCGGCGGCCTGTCTCGGCCCCATGGACAAGTACCACCAGCCGGGGCACTCGGGCCCCCTCATCTACCTCGCCCTGGGCGATCGGCTGCAGGAGGCCGAGCAGCTGGTGCCCAAGATCGGAGGACGGGTGCTCGAGCCCCTGCACAGCATCGGCAGCGGCCATGGCTCACGGGTCATCATCGAAGATACCGAGGGCAACTGGCTGGCCCTCTATGCCCCGCCGGCCGGCTGATGACGGCGGCTCCCAGAAACAACAACGGCGACCCGATGGTCGCCGTTGTGCATTAGTGGGTCTCCCGGGTCATCAGACCTGCGGGTTGAGACGAGTCGGCATGCCGGTACGCTGTTCCAGCACCTGCTTGACCACGTTGGAGTCGCTCTCCGCGTGGGCGATGAAGCGGGTGGTGGCCGGAGTCATAGGCAGCGGCACGGAAGCGGTGGAGTTGAACTCCTCCTCGGTGCGCGACAGCGGCTCGTGCACTTCCATGTAACGGCCGCCATCCGGCTCGACCGTGGTCTTGACCGGCTGGTTGACGAACTGGACGCGAGTGCCGACCGGCACGTGGTCGAACAGGTACTTGATGTCGTCGGCACGCAGACGCACACAACCGCTGCTCACCCGCAGGCCGATGCCGAAGGTGGCGTTGGTGCCGTGGATGGCGTACAGGTTGCCGATGTAGAGCGCGTGCAGGCCCATGGGGTTGTCCGGGCCGGCCGGCCAGACCGCAGGCAGGGTCTTGCCCTGGGCGGCGTAGCGGCGACGGATGTTCTCGGTCGGGGTCCAGGTCGGGTTGGCACGCTTGCGCTCAACCTTGGTGATCCAGTTCTCCGGGGTGTTGACCCCCAGCTGGCCGATGCCGATGGGCAGCACCTGCACCACCTTCTTGCCTTTCGGGTAGTAGTAGAGGCGCATCTCGGCCACGTTGATGACGATCCCTTCGCGGGGAGCGTTGGGCAGGATCAGCTGATGGGGAATGATCAGCTTGCTGCCAGCCTTGGGCAGGTAGGGGTCGACGCCCGGGTTGGCTTCCATGATGTTGGTCAGACCCAGCTGGAAGTCAGAGGCGATCTGCTCCAGCGGACGGTTGTCCGCGGGCACCACGTATTCCTGGTTCTCGCCGATCAGGCGGCTGTTGGCGGCGGGCAGCTGGTATTCAACGGCGGCAGCCTGCTGGCCGGCCAGTGCCAGCGTACATAAAAGAGCCGAAGCGGCAATGCGAAGGGGATTCATAAAATTCCTGTGTGGTTTCCTGTACCAAGTTGGCCGAAGGCCGTGTCATCCTCGGTTGCGCCGGGGCGCGAAGGTGGCGTCCGCGGTCGATTACCGAGCGCGCATTCTTTCCTGAGTCGGCCAAAATTTCAACGTCGAAAACGCTCTTTTTTGCATGAAAAAGCGCATCCGGCGCCACTGGCACAGCCTGCTGTCACGATGGCCACGCTAGCAGCCCCAAACTGAGCAGAAGCTGAACAAAAAGGGAGGCCGCCTGGCCTCCCCTTCATCACGGTATCAAGGTCGTCCGCCGAGCAGATCCGCCACGCTCGCGGCGATGGCGGCGCGGCCATCGAGCGCCGCCATCTCCTCGGCCAGCAGCCGCGCCCTGGCGCGGTAGCGCGGCTCACTCACCAGCTTGCGTACCGCCGTGGCCACCATGGCCGCCGTCGGCTCGTTGCTGTGCAGATTGATACCGGCCCCGCTCCAGGCCACCCGGGTCGCCACCTCCGCCTTGTCCTCTCCGGTGCCCGCCACCACCAGCGGCACCCCGTGGGCCAGCGCGGACTGCACCGAGCCGTAGCCGCCGTTGGTCACCAGAGCGGCGGCGCGGGGCAGCGCCAGCTCGAACGGCACGTGGTCGGTGACGATGGCATTGGCCGGGATGGCATCGCCCAGCAGCGCCGGATCCCGCCCGCCAGTGGTCAGCAGCAGTTGCAGTTCGTCGCCGGCCAGCCCCTGCATGGCCGGCAGCAGCAACTGCCCCAGATCCACGTTGGCCAGGGTGCCCTGGCTGACGATGACCAGCGGCCGCTCATCGAGCCTCTCCCACCAGGGCGGCGGCGTCAGCTCAAGCCGGGGTGGCAGCAGCGGGCCGACATAACGGATCACCCCCTCGAGCTCCGGCCGCTCATATTCAAAGCCGGTGCAGGAGAGCTGCAAAAAGGCATCGGGGGCCGTCACCATCACGTCGGTGAAGGGGGCCGTCAGCGACGGCGCCCCCGCCTCGGCCAGGGCGGCATCGAAGCTCTGCTGAACCTCTCTCTGCAGTTGCCGGGTCGGCTCATCGAGCCAGGGCAGCTCGCCAAGGGAGCGGCGCAGCTCGGGGGGAATGCGTGGGCCGTAGAAGATGGCGTCCGGACTCGAGAAAGAGACAGGGTTCACCCCCAGCATCAGGATCGGCACCGGCCGGCCATGGGGCTGCTGCAACAAGGGCAGCACGCCGTAGAAGCCGTTCTCCACCAGCAGCAGATCCACCCCCTCCGCCGCGATCAGCGCCCGCAGCTGCCTGTCGTGCTGCGCCATGGGGGCGGCGAAGAAACGCTTGAGCGCCAGCGCCATCTGGGCAGTGCCGCTCAGGCTGGCCCGCTCGGGAAAGTGCCGCTCCAGCGCCCGGTAGTCAAAGTCCACCTCGGGGGCGAAGGGCACAAACTCGGCGCCGGTTGCGCGGATGCGCTGCTCGAACAGGGCGCCGCACAGCATCAGCACTCTATGCCCCTGTGCCACCAGCAGACGAGCCGCCGCCAGCATGGGATTGACGTGGCCCGGGGTGGCGGTGGCCGCCAGCAACAGGGTCGCCATCACGCCGCTCCTTGCGGCGCCAGCGCCGGGTTGAGGCAGACCGGGCTGGCCTGGATGTGGACCCGCTGGATGTGGCGCGCGGAGCGGGCGGTGAACCCCTCGCGGCCGTGCAGCAGGCCGAGGTTGTCGGCGATCACCACGTCCCCCCCCTGCCACTGGTGGGCATAGAAGTAGCGCGGGTCATAGAGCCGCTCGTGCAGATCCTGCAGGAAGGCGGCCTGCTCGGTCGGCGCCACCCCCTCGATGTCGAGGGCATGCTGGTTGAGAAAACGCACTCCCTCGCGCGGCGGCTCGTTGTAGCGCAGCACCGTCTCGCCGCTCACCGGGTGGGGCACCAGCAGCGGCGAGCTCACCTGGCCGCCGTAGTGCACCACCTGCTTGATGCGATAGGTGATGTGCACCCGCTCCCAGCGGGCCAGCCGCTCACCGTCCAGCTCGGTGAGCAGCTGGCGGGTATTGATGAAGGTGGTGCGCCCCCCTTCGTCCGCCGCCGGGGCGTGCACGCAGTGAAACAGCTGGAACTCGGGCAGGGTCGGCTTGTACATGCCGTCCCAGTGCAGCGGCACATAGCTGGAATCGAAGATGTGGTCGGTGGCGTTCTCGTGCTCCTTCACGTCCAGCACGGCGCCGAAGGGCCACATCATGATCTCGCCCCACTCCTCGCCGTAGCGGGTCAGCCGCTCGGCATCGGTAAAGCCGGACTCGAACCCGCGCAGGATCAGCACGCCGTGGCGGCGGGCCAGTTCGCGCAGCGCCTCGATAGCCAGGCTCTGCACCGGCTGGCCGTTGCGGGCCGGTTCAATCAGCAGGCCGAACGGGGCCTGCGGCAGGATGCGGCAGCGCTCGCCGCCGAGGGTAACGATGGATGCAGTCATGGGAAACTCCTCAGGCGGCGGCCTGCTTGCCGTTGATCAGGTAGTGGCTCGGACGGCCGTGGATGTGGACCAGCTCATGCTCCATCGCCAGCACGTCGCGCCGCTTCATCAGCACGAACTGGCCATCCAGATTGGCCGCCACCCCGTGCCAGGGGGTGAGCCAGTCATCCCGGGTCGGCAGCATGTGGATGCCCATCTTCAGACTGTGGCTCGCCTGGGGGTGGATGGAGAGGCGGATCGCCTCGGGGAAGCGCTCCGCCAGCAGGTTGCCCCAGGCGCGGCTGCGCTGGATCACCGCATGAGTGCGCCCCTTGGCATCCCGCTGCAGCGCCGTGTTGGAGAGCGGGGTGTCCGGTAGCTGGCTGTCTTCATAGAGGAAGCGGGTCATGGCGCGATAGAGGCGAATGCCCTCTTCGGTGCTTCTTACCTCCTGGGCAATCAGTTCCAGCGGCTCGGCGTAGCGCTCCACCAGCTGTTCGCGCAGGGTGTCAAAATCGCGGCTGGCGCAAAACTCGGCCATGCCCGCCACCATCCCCAGATGGAAGACCCCGAGGTGGGTCGCCCCCAGCTCCAGGATCAGCTGTTCGATATGGGCCTGATAGGCGTCGATGGCCGGATCAGGCACGCGGATGAGGTCCCCGAACACGTGGCCGTCCGAGCAGATGAGGATCCGCATGCCGGGCGCATAGTGCAGCTGGATGCGCTGGCAGAGGTGGTTGAGAAAGCTGAGGGAGAGCCGCTCCGCCATGTCCGGCAGGGTGCCCAGCACCTTGTTCGGATTGGGCGACTTGGTGGGGAAGGCGGGCAGCACGCAGAGGATGGTCTCGCCCCGTTCGATGAAGTCTTGCAGACGGGGGATCTGGATGGCGGCCACCTCGGCCTCCTCCTGCTGCCGATCCAGGATGGGATCGGGGAAGCGGCGGCGATAAGGCAACAGCTCGGCAAATATATTCTGGGCAATTTGATGGGAAGATAAACCACTCATTATTCCGGCTCCTTTGGCAGGATTAAAATCAATAAAGATGACTCTTTATCAATGCGTCCAGTCTCTGTTGTTATTATTTGCGTATCCGTTTGCTACCCAAACGAATCGAAAGGGGACAGTAGCCGAGATAAAGTCAGGCTATCAATTCGCCATTGATGTAAACAGCTTCAACCCTGCGCTAATAATCTTTACCGCATAAGCAATCCTGATTACCCA
>NZ_NEVB01000249.1:0-19732 GCF_002259925.1 Aeromonas sp. A35_P
CCAGAAACCACTTGGTCAGCGGGAGCTTGGTGTTTGCGAAAATAGTGTTCCCAGTCAATGACATCTGGTGATGGCAGTGATTGCATTGCAGCACGCGTGGCCGACTTTTCAGGTGACAACAGGTCTTGTTGGCACATTCAGGGCAGACAAAGCCGTGAGGAAAACGCCAAGTGAACAACGCGTTTTCGCACTGAGCTTCAGTGCCATAGTCCTTGAGAAGCTCAAACAGGCTGTAGCCTTTCTGGAATTGGACTTTGCTTTTGGCCATGATCTCGCTCCTCGATAACTGTGCATAAGATCAGTATAGTTCGGGGTGACTGCTAATCATGGGTAATCAGGTAGCGTAATAAACCAGGATTGAGAACGGCATCTCACTATTTAAAAAATTCCCTGCCAGCCACGGCCTGCCTCTTGGCAATTTTTCATTTATCAGTACAGCCTGTCGCCAGAAACAAAAAAGCCCTGACAAGTCAGGGCCTTATCAACAGTTCATCAGACTAGAAGCGGCGCACGAACTCGCTCACCGGCAGCTCGCGCAGCTTGCGGGCCTCCAGCATGGGGGTGCCGAGGTAGAGGAAGCCCACCAGCTGATCGTCTGTGCCAAGGCCAAGACCAGCCTGGATCTGCTCGTCAAAGATAAACCAGCCGGAACGCCAGATGCCGTTGAAGCCCTGGGCCTGGGCCGCCATCTGCATCGCCATCAGGGCGCAGCCGGCGGAGAGCTCCTGCTCCAGTCGGGGCACCTTGGGGTGCTCCTGATGGCGGGTTGCCACCGCGATCACCAAGGGCGCACGCAGCGGAGCTTCCCGGCACTTCTTGATGCTATCTTCATCCTCACCACGGCTACGAGCGGCTTCCGCCAGCAGGGTGCCCAGCCGTTCGCGCCCCTCCCCTTCAAACAGGATGAACTGCCAGGGGGTCAGGGTGCCGTGATCCGGCGCCCGCAGTCCGGCCTTGAGGATATTGTCGAGCACCTCGCCGGCAGGGGCCGGCTCGGCCAGACGGCCACAGGAGTGGCGGTTGAGCAATAACGTCAGTGCATCCATCAAAATCTCCTTCATTGAGAAAAGGTCTGGCCCGAGCTCAGAATGACCTGGAAAGATTGAGCCTCCATTCCCAGACATTCAGCCCCCCCTGACCCAGGCTGAGATAACCGGTACTGGCCGTGACCGTGGTGTCTCCACCCAGCAGAGTGCGCAGCCCGACCCGCATAGTGCCGCTCAACGGCTGGGTGCGGGCCATGTCCAGATTGCCCGTCAGGATATAGCCATCGTTGGGTCTCTCAAAGCCATAATCGAGACCCAGTTCCCCATAAGGCATCACCAGCACACCATCGCGGGTATGATAGAGCCGGCTCAGCTCCAGCGTCCCCATCAGGTTACCCTGGTTGTAACTGTCGCGCCCCCGTTCCAGCTGCAGGGGCAGGCCACGGTAATTCCCTTGCAACCGATAGCTGTCACTGCGGCCATGACTGTAACTGATCGCGAGTCGGGGACGGAGGGTGAACGCGTCCCACTCGAACTGGGCCGAGCCCCCCAGGTTGCCGCTCACGGACGTCGAACCGTAGTCACCGCTGAGAAACAGCAAGCCTTGCTCGTTGTCCATCCAGCCATACATCAGGGTCGCATCCAGCATCCAGCGTTCCGACAATTGATAGGTGAGGTAGGGGCCCAGATTGTAGCCCCCTGCCGCCAGCCTCATCCCCCCTTCGAAGGCACTTGCCTTGCTGTCGAGTCGGGAGACGGCAACTCCCAGCGACATAGCCTGATCGAGACGAGTCTCTGCCCCCAGAGTAAACACATTGGTACTGCCGGACAGATCGCTCCCTTCCCGGTGATCCGCTATGTCGTAGTAGACCTCGTCCCCCCACAAGGCCCAGCGTCTGGGCTCGAGCTGCCCAACCGCAACCACAGCCTCCCGGGAAGAGGGGCAATCCGGATATCGATCGCGCAGGGTGGGCGGCAGCTGTGCTCGCTCGTCTGCCATGACGCACAATCTGGTTTCATTCCAGGCGCGCTCGCTCGCCAGCTCTCCTGCCGGATGCGTTACCATCGGGAGCACAGGCGTGGGCAGCAGACCTGTGGGCGGCTGTAAAACTCCGGGTCGAGTCGGCATCACGCCCTGCGGCGGCAGAGTGCCAACCGGCGGTGTTACGCCACCGGGCAGAGTCGGCATCATCCCCTGTGGCGGTAAAGTGCCCACCGGCGGTGTTACGCCGCCTAGTCGGGTCTGCATCATCCCCTGTGGCGGCAAAGTGCCCACCGGCGGTGTTACGCCGCCGGGCCGGGTCGGCATCATCCCCTGCGGCGGCAAAGTGCTTATCGGCGGTGTTACGCCGCCGGGCCGGGTCGGCATCATTCCCTGCGGCGGCAAAGTGCCTATCGGCGGTGTTACGCCGCCGGGCCGGGTCGGCATCATCCCCTGTGGCGGCAGAGTACCTATCGGCGGTGTTACACCACTCTCGGGAGGCAAAACAGCGATAGGAGGGAGCGGCCTGGTCGGCAGAGTGGGCGGAGTGAAATTACCGGGAAAGGTGAAATGTCCATTTTGCTGGTTATCCGTATCGAGCAGGACTCGTTTACCTGATGTCGTATCCAGATAGGCATATAACTTGTGGGTGCCGCCGTTTTGCACCTCGGGTGACAGGGTCAGATGCAGACCTCTGCGGTCCTGACTCCAGTTGTCATAGACTTGCCCCTGCTTGGCCGACTCCACTTCAAACTGGCCGGATGACACGGCTGAGAGCCAGACTGAATGCAGCTGATCGCTGGTCCAGCCAAGAAAGATCAATCTGCCGGCAGGATCCGCCAACGCCGGTGAGCAATACAGCATCACCGCCAATGCGACTGAGCCAACACGAGGAGCATGGTTGCAGACTGGGTTTATGGGCGTTGCCGGGCACATGGTAATGTCCTTATTGCCTTGTCCGGGAGAGGGGATTGGCCGACACGTTCAGGCCAATGGTGGCACCAAGGGGGCATATCTGGCTTGCTGAGCCAGCCCCCGTCTGGCGGTACATCCCTCATGACGCCAGACAGGTATTTGTTGACCCTATGTTAATTTCAGTCAAGCCACAAACGCCGGCTCTGCCAGCGCAAGGATTTTCCCAATGCAAAGAGGGGCTTGCCGCCCCTCTCGCCTTCCCATGCCGATGCCTCTGCTAGATGAGGGCTGCCAGCTCCGCCCCCTGGCGGATGGCGCGCTTGGCATCCAGCTCGGCGGCCACGTCGGCCCCGCCGATGATGTGTACCGGCTTGCCCGCCGCCTGCAGACCGGCCTGCAACTCCTTGAGCGGCTCCTGCCCCGCGCAGATGATCACCTGATCCACCGGCAGGCACTGCTGCTGGTCGCCCACCCGGATGTGGAGCCCCTCGTCGTCGATACGCAGGTACTGCACGCCGGAGAGCATCTCCACCTTGCGGTTTTTGAGCACGGTGCGGTGGATCCAGCCGGTGGTCTTGCCCAGGCCGTTGCCCACCTTGCTCTCCTTGCGCTGGAGCAGCCACACCTGGCGCTCGGGGGCGTCGATCACCGGGGCCATCAGGCCGCCACGCTCGCCGAGCTGCTTGTCGATTCCCCACTCCTTGAGCCAGTGATCGCGGCTGCGATCCCCCTTGCCCTCTACCAGGTATTCGGCCACGTCAAAGCCGATGCCGCCGGCGCCGATCACCGCCACCTTCTCGCCCACCGGTTTGTGATCCCGCAAGACATCGAGGTAGCTCATCACCTTGGGATGCTCGATACCCGGGATGTTGGGGGTGCGCGGGCGGATGCCGGTGGCAAGGATCACCTCGTCAAAGCCGCCGCCGAGCAGACTCTCGGCACTCTGGCGCTGGCCCAGATAGAGCTCGACGCCACACTTCTCCAGCCGCTTGGCAAAGTAGCGCAGGGTTTCGTGAAACTCCTCCTTGCCCGGGATCTGCTTGGCGAAGTTGAACTGGCCGCCGATCTCGCTGGCCTGATCGAACAGGCTCACCTGATGGCCGCGCTCGGCGGCGTAGCAGGCAAACGCCAACCCGGCGGGGCCGGCCCCCACCACCGCCAGCTTCTTGGGCTGGGGCACCCGGCCGAAGGTGAGTTCGGTCTCGAAGCAGGCACGCGGATTGACCAGGCAGGAGGCACGCTTCTGTTTGAAGACATGGTCGAGGCAGGCCTGGTTGCAGGCGATGCAAGTATTGATCTCGTCCGCCCTGTCTTCGGCGGCCTTGATGACAAATTCGGGGTCGGCCAGGAAGGGGCGCGCCATGGAGACCATATCCGCCTCGCCCTGTGCCAATATGCGTTCGGCCACCTCGGGGGTGTTGATGCGGTTGGTGGTGATAAGCGGCACTTTGAGGTGTTTTTTCAGCTCGGCCGTCACCCAGCTGAAGGCGCCACGCGGCACGCTGGTGGCGATGGTGGGAATGCGCGCCTCATGCCAGCCGATGCCGGTGTTGATGAGGGTAACCCCCACCTGCTCCAGCGCCTTGCCAAGGGCGATCACTTCCTCAAGGGAAGAGCCCTGCTCCACCAGATCCAGCATGGAGAGGCGGAAGATGATGATGAAATCCGGCCCGACCCGCTCGCGGATGGCGCGGACAATCTCCACCGGGAAGCGCATGCGGTTTTCGCTGCTGCCACCCCAGCCATCGGTGCGCTTGTTGGTGCGCTCACAGATGAACTGGTTGATGAGATAGCCTTCCGACCCCATCACCTCGACCCCGTCATAACCGGCCACCTTGGCCAGCTGCGCGGTGGCGGCGAAATCGCGGATGGTGCCGCGGATCTGGCGCTCGCTCATGGCACGCGGCTTGAACGGAGAGATGGGGGCCTTGAGGGCGCTCGGCGCCAGGCTGAATGGATGATAGGCGTAGCGGCCGGCATGGAGGATCTGCAGCGCTATCTTGCCCCCCTCCTGATGCACCGCACTGGTCACCTTCTTGTGCTTGGCCACCTGCCAGGGAAAGCTCAGCTGGGAACCGTGGGGCACCAGGCGGCCGCGCAGGTTGGGGGCGATGCCGCCGGTCACGATGAGGCCGACCCCGCCCCGGGCCCGCTCGCCATAGAAGGCGGCCAGCTTGTCAAAGCCCCCCTTCTCCTCTTCGAGGCCGGTGTGCATGGATCCCATCAACACGCGGTTGCGCAGCTGGGTAAAGCCCAGATCGAGGGGGGTCAGCAGGGTCGGGTAACGGCTCATCATGAACTCCTTTTCGGGGCCGGGCTGGATGGCACCACCCCCATCTGCGGCCGTCCGAGTTCAGGCCCGGGACAAGACGGCAGTATGGGTGTGCGGCTCACAAGGCCTCCAGTTAATTTTTTGTTATCAAACCGAGGCTAGAGTAAAGAATCAAAAATGCTTTTTCAAACAAATGTTTGGACAATTTTTCGGCGAACAGACGTGTTCCGAACTCACCGGCGCCGATCCTCTCCAAGCGGAAATGGCATTTCACCGCCCAACTGGTTAATAATGGCGCTTTCCTCCCCATTAACAGGGCGATAACGCGACTATGTCTATTTTCAAAGGTCTGGGTTGGCTGTTTCGCAGCCTGTGGCGCCTGCTCAATTTCACCCGGCTGATGCTGGTCAATCTGCTGTTTCTCGTCGTGGTCTTGATCATCGTCTTCAGCGTCAGCCAGAAAGAGGCCCCCAGCGCCCCCATCGAAGGGGCCCTCACCCTCAATCTATCCGGTGTGCTGGTGGAACAGCGCTCGCAAACCGATCCCACGGTGCAACTGCTGCGCCAGGTGGACAACAGCGACGAGCTGCCCAGCGAGATCGTCCTCTCCGATCTGCTGTGGGCCATCAAGAACGCCAAGGATGACGATCGCATCAAGGCGCTGGTGATCAAGCCCCAGGGGCTGCAGGGCACCAGCTTCTCCAAACTGCAGGAGGTGGCGAGCGCCATCGATGCATTCAAGGAGAGCGGCAAGCCGGTCATCGCCATGGCCGACTTCTACACCCAGGGCCAGTACCTGCTGGCCGCCCACGCCGATCACGTGCTGCTCAACCAGAGCGGCGCCGTGGTGATCGAGGGGCTCGGTGTCTACCAGACCTACTACAAGTCGGCGCTGGAGAAGCTCAACATCACCCCGCACGTGTTCAAGGTCGGCACCTACAAATCTTTCGTCGAACCCTATACCCGTGACGAGATGTCCCCCGAGAGCAAGGAGGCGAACCAGCGCTGGCTGGATCAGCTGTGGCAATCCTATGTGGCCGACGTGGCCGAGCAGCGTGAAATCGAACCGGACGCCGTCGCACCGGGCAAGGATCGCTTCCTCGAGCTGCTGCGCAAGGCCGGCGGCAACGCGGCCAACTACGCCCTCGACAACGGTCTGGTGGACCAGCTGGCGACCCGCGACGAGATGACCCAGGCGGTGATCAAGGAAGTGGGCGAGACCGATGACCACGGCTGGAAGGGGGTGGGCCTCAAGGAGTACCTGGCCGCCATTCCGAGTCAGTATCCCCAGAGCGGCAAGGATGAGGTAGGTCTCATCGTCGCCAGCGGCGCCATCATGGATGGTGTCCAGCCCGCTGGCACCATAGGCGGTGACAGCCTCGCCGATCTACTGGCCGATGCCCGCCGCGACGACAAGGTGAAGGCCGTGGTGCTGCGGGTCGACAGCCCCGGCGGCAGCGCCTTCGCCGCCGAGCAGATCCGCGCCGAGCTGCTGGCCCTCAAGCAGGCCGGCAAACCGGTGGTGATCTCCATGGGCAGCTACGCCGCCTCCGGCGGTTACTGGATCTCCGCCGATGCGGACAAGATCTTCGCCTCCCCCACCACCCTCACCGGCTCCATCGGGGTGTTCGGCATGTTCGCCACCATCGACAAGGCGCTCTCCCAGTACGGGGTGCACACGGACGGTGTCGGCACCACCGACTATGTCGGCGTCGGTCTGACCCGTGCCCTGCCGGAACACGTCGGCCAGGCGATCCAGCTAAACGTGGAGGATACCTATCAGCGCTTCGTCGGTCTGGTGAGCAAGGGCCGCGGCCTGAGCCCGGAAGAGACCGAGAAAGCGGCCGAGGGCCGGGTCTGGACCGGCCAGGATGCCAAGGCGCTGGGTCTGGTGGACGAGTTTGGCGATCAGGAGGCGGCCATCAAGGCGGCAGCCGAGCTGGCCAACCTCAAGGAGTGGCAGGTCACCCCCATCGAGCAGGAAGAGTCGGCCAAGGACAAGTTCCTGCGCCAGCTGTTCGACAGCAGCGCCCTGGTACTGGCTTCGCACCTGCAGAGCTGGCTGCCGGCCGGGCTTGGCAAAGCGCTGGTGGAGGTGAACCGCAGCCTGGACCCGCTGACCCGCTTCAACGATCCGCAAGGCACCTACGCCCTCTGCCCGGTCTGCACGCCCTGATCGGCAGCAAGTGCAAAAAAACCGCCGACCGGCGGTTTTTTTTATGGCGCAGTGAAAGCACTCAGCCCAGCAGGCCGGCGCCGTGCCAGTGGTGCAGTTCGGCCAGCACCCGGGTCTCCCGCGCCGTCCACTGGGGACAGGGGCCCGCCAGCTGGGTCTTGTTGGTCTGCAGCGCCTCGGTCAGCTCGAACCAGCCTGGCGTGAAGCCGAGCCTTATTTCGTAGGGCTGAGGCCGTGGCTCGCTCCAGTTCTCCCCCACCTGACAGAGGTAGTAGAAGGAGCGGATGCAGTAGGCGTCGTAGTCCATCTCCCTAGCGGGGCGGTACTCCCGCGTCTGCCCGAGCAGGGCACCGACCGCCACCAGCTCGGCACCGCACTCTTCGCGCAACTCGCGGGCCAGGGCCGTGTTGTGGCACTCTCCGTGCTCGATGCCGCCACCGGGAAACATGAGATCGCCGTTGACACTGGAGTGCACCAGCAGCAGCTGGTCGCCACGCAACACGATGGCCCGGACGGTGACCCGCTCCAGCTGGCGGCCATCCGTGTTGACCCGGCCGTGAGTGAGCCGGATGTCGAAGGGGTGCGGCCAGTCGCTGGCCAGAGATTCAATATGGTTCATCAGGGTTCAGGGACGATAGGTTCCGCTTTTCAGCTGTTCGACCAGGATGGCGGCCTGGCTGTCCAGCCCCTCCTGCTGTTGCTTGCTCAGGGAGTGGTAGAGGCTGAAACGGCTGGCCGACACCTCGGCGGCATTCTGGAACGACTCGCTCACCTTGCCCCACAGATAGGCTTGCCCATACTCCTTCTGACCCATGTAGAGGGTGCTGAGGGAGGTGAGGATGCGGCCGTTGATCTGATCCCCTTCCCGGTAGAGAGAGAGCGCATGCTGCATCAGCGCGATGGCCTTTTGCGGCTCGCGCTTGGCATAGATGCCTCCGAGCGCCAGCTGCAGTTCGGGCTCCTCGAGCGCGGGCTGCCCCTCCAGCGCCAGAAACTGCTGGCGGGCCTGCTCGTTGGTGTTGTTGGTCCAGTGCCAGAGCAGCAGATAGGGATCCTTGGCATTGCGGGTAGCGGCATCGAGCTGGGCAAGCTGGTCGCCAGCCGCCAGCATCCCCTCCACCCGCGGGCTCTTCTGCTCGCGGGCATTCTTGTACTCTATGTTGGTGGAGCGTTCGGCACATTTGAGGTAGCGCTCCAGGTTGCGCATCAGCTCATACTTGCGCCGATCCGTCCCCTCCTCCTTGAGATAGAAGCGGCTGCGAATGATGTCGGTACGCTCGTAGCGGCACCAGCCATCGTCTACCAGATCCTGACAGAGCTCGGGATGGTTGCTGCAAATATTGTGGATCCGGTCGTCATTGCAGCCCGCAACGGCAAGGCCGACGGAAAGCATGATGAAGGTCTGTCGCAGGGGCAAATTGGCCATGGCTCACATCTTGTTGAAAACGCAGGTTGATAACAACGGGAGCCTCGAGCGGCCACCTACGGCTAGCAAACCGGTTACATATCCATTACAATGCGCGCGCCGTATAAGGCCGCGATTGCAGAATAATATAACGAAATATACACCCCTACACTGATCTGCATTCGACGAATTTCTATTTGCCCCAACAACGTGAAATAAAGGATCTGGTTAATGACCCACGAGCACTATCTGCAAGCGTGGCAGGAGAGCCAGGAGCTCGCCGAAGCCATGCAACCCCTGATCGGTCGTCTCTACCGTCAGCAAGGGATCGAGATCACCATCTTCGGCCGCCCGCTGCAAAACGCCTCCACCATCGATATCCTCAAGGCCCACCGGGTCGTTCGCCGCCACCAGGGAGCCCCCCTCCCGATCCAACAGAGCTTTCCCCTGCTGCAAGCCATCCTGGCCCTGAACCCGACCGCCGCCGAGATCGATCTGGGCAAACTGGCCGTGGGTTACTGGCAGGATCACCAGGATGACGCCGGCATCGACGACTACCTGCGTGCCAAGCTGGCACCGGCCCTGGGTCGCGGCGTACCGACTCCGACCGACGTGGTGCTGTACGGCTTCGGCCGCATCGGCCGTCTGCTGGCCCGGTTGCTGATCGAGCGCACTGGCGCCGCCAACTCCCTGCGGCTGCGTGCCATCGTGGTGCGTGGCGGTCGCGACGGGGATCTGGAGAAGCGTGCCAGCCTGCTGCGCCGTGACTCGGTGCACGGCCCCTTCAACGGCTCCATCGAAGTGGATAGTGATCGCAGCGCCATCATCGCCAATGGCACCTTCATCCAGGTGATCTATGCAAACAGCCCGGCCGACATCGACTACACCGCCTACGGCATTCACGATGCGCTGATCGTCGACAACACCGGCGTCTGGCGTGACGAGGCGGGTCTGTCCGAGCACCTCAAGGCGCGTGGCGCCGCCCGAGTGCTGCTGACCGCTCCCGGCAAGGGGGAGATGAAGAACGTGGTGTTCGGGGTCAACCACGAGGTGATCGGGCCCGATGACAAGATCATCTCCGCCGCCTCCTGCACCACCAACGCCATCACCCCGGTGCTCAAGGTAATGCAGGACAAGTACGGCATCCGTCACGGCCACGTGGAGACGGTGCACTCCTACACCAATGACCAGAACCTCATCGACAACTATCACAAGGGCGAGCGACGCGGTCGCAGCGCGGCCCTCAACATGGTGATGACCAGCACCGGCGCCGCCAAGGCGGTGGCCAAGGCGCTGCCCGAGCTCAAGGGCAAGCTGACCGGCAACGCCATCCGGGTGCCGACTCCCAACGTGTCGCTGGCCATCATCAACCTGTCGCTGGAGCAGACCACCGATCGGGAGAGCCTCAACGCCTATCTGCAGCAGATGGCGCTGAGCTCCGCCCTGCATCGCCAGATCGACTTCAGCGCCAGCACCGAGCTGGTCTCCTCCGACATGGTGGGCTCCCGCTTTGCGGGCATCGTCGACTCCCAGGCCACCATCGCCGAGGGGGATCACTGCGTGCTCTACGTATGGTATGACAACGAGTTCGGGTACAGTTGTCAGGTAGTGCGGGTGATGGAGCAGATGGCTGGCGCAGTTCGCCAGGATCTGCCGGTCTGATCCCGATTCGTCATGGCTCAATGTGCAAGGAGAAGGCCGGATGTCGTTTCAACAAGGTGAGTTTTTGCAAGCAATCAGGCAGATGCCCAAAGAGGTGTACGAGCGGCTCAAGACCGCGGTCGAGCTCGGCAAGTGGCCCGATGGCAAGCCGCTCACCGACGAGCAGAAGGCCACGTCGCTGCAGGCGGTAATGGCCTGGCAAGCGATGCACCTTGAGAACCCCGAGCACATGAACATCGGCCGTGACGGCGAGATCGTGATGAAGAGCAAGAGCGAGCTCAAGCGCCAGTATCGCGACGAGGAAGAGATAGTGCGGGTCGACCTCAGCCACTGAGGCAGGCCGCACGTCACCTATCGCGGTAACGAAACGAAAGAGGGGAGCCATGATGGCTCCCCTCTTTTTTCCTATCTATGCAGGATGACTCATCCCCCTCATCCCCGGCCCTTCTCCCACCAGGGGAGAAGGGAGCTAGCACGCACCTGCTAACAGTAAGCGGGCCACCTGCCGGCGATCTTCATGGCAAGCTTCGCGGCCAACAGCACCTCGAGCTATCCCCTCTCCCGCTGGGAGAGGGTGAGGGGGAACCAGTCAGGGGGTCAGCTCACCCCGCAGGGACTGCTGCATAAGCTCGCGGATGCGCGGCGCCGGCAGATCCTGGCTCAGCAGGAAGTGCAGCTTGGTCAGCGCCGCCTCGGCGGTCATGTCAAAGCCCGAGATGACCCCGGCGCGCGACAGGGCGTTGCCGGTGGCATAGCCCCCCATGTTGACCTTGCCGTGCAGACACTGGCTCAGGTTGACGATGATGACGCCACGCGCCGATGCCTCGGAGAGCAGCGCCAGCATGGCCGGATTCTGCGGCGCATTGCCCACCCCGAAGGAGAGCAGGATCAGCGCCCGCACCGGCTGCTGCAGGATGTTCGCAATCACCTCGGCCGAGATGCCGGGATAGAGAGTCACCACGCCGATGGGTTGAGGGGTGATGTCGTGCAGCACCAGCGGCCGCTCGGAGGGCACATCCAGCTCGCCAGCCTCCAGCGAGATGGCGATGCCGGCGTTGAGCAGCGGCGGGTAGTTGGGCGAATCGAAGGCGTGGAAGCCGTCGGCGTGCACCTTCTTGCTGCGGTTGCCGCGATAGAGCTGGTTGTTGAAGAACAGCGTCACCTCGTGGATCGGGTAGTTGGCCGCAATGTAGAGGGCATTGAGCAGGTTCTGCTGACCGTCAGAGCGCAGCTCGGCGAGCGGGATCTGGGAGCCGGTAATGATCACCGGCTTGTGCAGATCTTCGAGCATGAAGGAGAGCGCCGAGGCGGTGAACGACATGGTGTCGGTGCCGTGCAGGATGACGAAACCGTCGTATTTCTCGTAGTTGTCACGAATGTCCTCGGCGATGCGCTGCCAGTCCGCCGGCGTCATGTCGGAAGAGTCGATGAGGGGCGCATATTCGTGAATATGGTAATCCGGCATCTCGGGACGATGGAACTCGGGCATCCGCGCCAGACAGTCTTCCATGAAGCCCGCCATCGGCACATAGCCGTGGTCGGAACGCTGCATCCCTATGGTGCCGCCTGTGTAGGCGATATAGATGGACTTCTTCACACCCTCTCCTCTTTGATGGGCACAACAGCCGCGAATCGTGGCTCAAACGGGACGAAACGGTGGCATCGACTGCCTGCCGCATTCGCCATGGGCCGAAAGCCCGCACATGATAGCGCGCCAGGCCGCCGGCTCACATCCCACCAGTGCCGTCCGCGGGCCAAAAATCGCCGAATTATAGGGACTGGTGCCCCAAATGACAGCCAGGAAATAGCCCTCACCCCGGCTTGCACCGCGACTAACCCGATAGTGTTAAATTTCACAACAAACACAATGAACGACCATTTATCTGACAAATGTGGATATAAGTGGTGTTTTTTGCTACTATCCGCTCGATTTTTCATAAATCTCATCTGGATGCCTGATCAATTCAGGCCCGCACCGGTCCCATTCTTACGTGGGGCGGGGGCATGTCGCCCCTTCTTTGTTGGCACCTGAGCCACACTGTTTTTATCCCGGCTGAATCTGTGAGTCTGCATCAACGAAAGACACAGCCAATCAACATGGGAGTACTGAATGCTACAACTTGATTCCTACGCCACCCTGGTCGCAGCCACCCTGGTGTTGCTGCTCGGTCGTCTGCTGGTGACCCGAGTCGGGCTGCTGCGCACCTTCAACATCCCCAAACCGGTTGCCGGCGGCCTGGTGGTTGCCCTGGTGCTGCTGCTGCTGCGCTCCACCCTGCAGATGGAGCTGCAGTTCGATACCAGCCTGCAAACCCCGCTGATGCTGGCGTTCTTCGCCTCCATCGGTCTCTCCGCCGATCTCGCCAGTCTCAAGCGCGGCGGCAAGGCGGTGCTCACCTTCCTGCTGGTGGTCACCGGCCTGCTGCTGGTGCAGAACAGCCTGGGGGTGGGTCTAGCCACCCTGCTCGGTCTGGATCCCCACATGGGGCTGCTGGCCGGCTCCATCACCCTCTCCGGCGGCCACGGCACCGGAGCGGCCTGGGGCGCCACCTTCACCGAGAAGTACGGGGTGCAATCCGCCGCCGAGCTCGCCATCGCCTGTGCCACCTTCGGCCTGGTGCTGGGGGGCCTGATCGGTGGTCCGGTGGCCCGCTATCTGGTGAAGAAGGTGCAGGTGCCCGGCGAGGAGCACAACCGGGACGACGCGCCACAAGGCTTCGAGATGCCGGACATGGAGCGCCCGCTCACCACCTTCAGCCTGATCGAGACCCTGGCGCTGATCGCCATCAGCCTGAAGGGGGGCGAGATGCTCTCCGCCTATCTCAAGGGCGGCGCCTTCGAGCTGCCGGTGTTCGTCTGCGTGCTGTTCGTCGGCGTGCTGCTGCGCAACGTGCTGACCCTGCTCAACTGGCACGAGGTGAGCGACCGCGAAGTCTCCCTGCTCGGCAACGTCAGTCTGTCGCTGTTCCTGGCGATGGCGCTGATGAGCCTGCGACTGTGGGATCTGGCCAACCTGGCGCTGCCCATCTTCATCCTGCTGGCGGCCCAGACCGTGGCCATGGCGCTCTACGCCATCTTCGTCACCTTCCGGGTGATGGGCCGCAACTATGATGCGGCCGTGCTGGCAGCGGGCCACTGCGGCTTTGGTCTGGGGGCCACCCCCACCGCCATCGCCAACATGCAGGCCATCACCCAGCGCTTCGGCCCCTCCCACCTGGCGTTTCTGGTGGTGCCCATGGTGGGCGCCTTCTTCATCGACATCATCAACGCCATGGTGATCAAGCTGTTCCTGGCACTGCCCTTCCTGTAATTCCTTTCCCGTCAGACGTCTATGAACAGAGCCCACCCCCTGGTGGGCTCTGCCATTTCTGCTGGCCAGCTTCTCTGCACCACTTCCTTCATGGATAGCCGTGGCGAGACCCATAAACAAAAAGCCCCGCACTCGGCCGAGTGCGGGGCTTGGTCATGGCGGCCGTGTTCGCCGCGTTCAGGCACTTACAGGATAAAGGTCGAGACCTGCTTGTTCAGGTCGGTGGCCCGCCCCTTGAGACTCTCGGCCTGATCCAGATCGCGCATGGCAGCGGCGGTGATCTCGTCACTCACATCCTTGATGGCGGTGGTGTTCTGGGTGATCTCGCCGGTCACCTGGGTCTGCTCCTCGGCGGCCGTGGCGATCTGGCCCGCCATGTCGGAGATGAGGCTGACTGCCTGGGTGATCTCTTCGAGCGCAGCGGCGGCGGCATCGGCGTCTTTCACGCTGTTGTCCGCCAGCCCCTGACTGGTCTGCATCAGGCTCACCGCACGGGCCGTGGTCTGCTGCAGGGTCTCGATGGTGGACTGGATCTCCTGGGTGGAGTCCTGGGTACGGCGCGACAGCACCCGCACCTCGTCCGCCACCACCGCGAAACCGCGACCCTGTTCACCGGCGCGGGCCGCTTCGATGGCCGCGTTCAGCGCCAGCAGGTTGGTTTGCTCGGCGATACCCTGAATGGTGGAGAGGATGCCGGAGATGGCCTGGGCGTGGCGACTCAGCTCGCCGATCACCTCGGTCGCCTGCCCCACTTCCTCGGCCAGACCGTTGATGGACTGACGGGTCTGGTTCACCAACATCTTGCCCTGCTCACTGCTCTGGGCGGACTGCTGGGCCGCGGCGGCGGTGTTCTCGGCGTTGCCGGCGATCTCCATGGTGGCGCTCGCCATCTCGGTAACCGCGGTGGCGACCATGGTCACCTCCTGCTGCTGGCGCTGCAGCTCGTCCACGGCGGCCTGGTTGGTCACCAGACTGCGCTCGGCATCGGCGTTCAGCTCGTTGGCCAGCTGGCGGATGTTGCCGATCAGCTGGTGCTGGCTGCCGACGAAACGGTTGAAGCTGTTGGCCAGCTGACCCACCTCGTCGTTGGTGTCGATCTTGATGCGCTGGGTCAGATCGCCGTTACCGTCGGCGATACGGGCCAGCGCCTGGGAGACCTTGCCGAGCGGGCCGAGCAGCAGGCTGACCAGCCAGGAGATGGCGAGGATGCTGCCCACCAGCACCAGCAGGGCCAGGCCGAGCTGGGTCATCAGCAGCGAAGAGAGCGGCGCCTCCAGGGTCTCCTTGTCCAGCACCAGCACCAGCTCCCAGTCGGTGTCGGGGATATCCACCGCCCACAGCAGCTTGTCGCGCCCTTCGCCGTCGAAGTAGGCCGGCACCAGGCTGTTGCTGGTCTTGCTCTGCTCGATCAGGGCATTGGTCAGATCGTTGTCGATCTCGGTGGCCGGTTTCATCGCCTTGGCCGCGTCCTTGTAGGCGATGACGGTGCCGTCCTTGTGCATCATGATGGCAAAACCGTCGGCCGGCAGCTTCATCTTGGTGACGTCTTCCACCAGGGAGGCGATGGAGAGGTCGCCGCCGACCACGCCGCCCTGCGCCGGCTGGGCCAGGGTCACCACCATGATGTTGTAGGCCACGTCAAGGTAAGGCTTGGTGACGATCATGCCACCCTTGCCCATCGCCTCCTGATACCAGCCGCGGGAGCGGGGATCGTAACCGTCACGATTGATGGAGGGATCGGAGTCGTTCATCTTGCCGCTGCTCTCGCCAAAGTAGGTGAGCTGGAAGCGGCCGGAGACTTGCGCCTGTTGCAGGGCGTTGAGGGGCTCGGCACCGGCCTTGTTGCCGAGCGCCTGAATGACGTCGCGACGGGCCGCGAGCCAGTCACTGACGCTGGCGGCCTGCTGGTTGCCGAGGCGTTGCACCTGTTCCTGACTGCCTTGCAGCAACAGGGACTTCTGGCTGGTGTAGCTCTGCCAGGAGAGCAGCAGGATCACCAGCGAGAGGGCGATGACCACTGACAACAGTATCTTCTGCTTGAGTGATAGATTTTTCATCATGCGTTCTTCTTATGGAGGTCAGGAACAGGATTTCCCAAAAAGTGCACAGCACTGCGTAGTTATTAACGACCCGTCGGCACAAAACTGAACCGGAAAATGGGGCGGTGGGCGATATTTTCCACCGAGTTGGGGAAAACTGCACCAGAAATTGACTACCGGGCACGCACAAGGACAGCCGACCCTGTTTATTCCTTCCACAATTGGCTAGAATATCCCGTTTTTAAATCACATCGACCCCGAGAGTTTTCACGATGTTTGAAGTCAATCCTGTATTAAACAAGCTTAAGGAGCTGTCTGAGAGGACCGAGCTGCTTAGGGGGTACCTTTGACTATGACGCCAAGAAAGAGCGTCTAGAAGAGGTCAACGCCGAGCTGGAACAGCCGGACGTCTGGAATGAACCCGAGCGCGCACAGGCGCTGGGCAAGGAGCGCGTCGCGCTGGAAAACGTGGTCGGCACCATCGACACCCTGACCCAGGGGGCTGACGACGTGGCCATGCTGGTCGAGCTGGCCGTGGAAGGCGAAGACGAAGATACCTTCAACGAAGCCGTGGCCGAAGCCGACGTGCTGGAGTCCAAGCTGGTGGACCTCGAGTTCCGCCGCATGTTCTCCGGTCAGCACGATCCCTCCGACTGCTACATCGACATCCAGTCCGGCTCCGGCGGTACCGAGGCCCAGGACTGGGCCAACATGGTGCTGCGCATGTACCTGCGCTGGGGCGATGCCCACGGCTACAAGCCCGAGCTCATCGAATGCTCCGAAGGCGACGTGGCCGGCATCAAGTCCGCCACCATCAAGTTCACCGGTGAGTATGCGTTCGGCTGGCTGCGTACCGAGACCGGCGTGCACCGCCTGGTGCGCAAATCCCCGTTCGATTCCGGTGGCCGTCGCCACACCTCGTTCTGCTCCGTGTTCGTCTACCCCGAGATCGACGATGACATCGACATCGAGATCAACCCGGCCGACCTGCGCATCGACGTCTACCGTGCCTCCGGCGCCGGTGGTCAGCACGTCAACCGGACCGAATCCGCGGTACGTATTACCCACATTCCCACTGGGGTCGTGGTACAGTGCCAGAACGATCGTTCCCAGCACAAAAACAAAGATCAGTGTATGAAGCAGCTGAAGGCCAAGCTCTACGAGCTGGAAATTCAGAAGCAGAATGCCGAGAAGCAAGCCCTCGAAGAGACCAAGTCCGACATCGGCTGGGGCAGCCAGATCCGTTCCTATGTGCTGGATGATGCGCGCATCAAGGATCTACGTACCGGCGTCGAAACCCGCAATACCCAGGCGGTACTCGACGGCGATCTGGACAAGTTTATCGAAGCTAGCCTGAAGTCAGGCCTGTAAAAAAACAGAACAGCAGGAATCACCATGTCTGAACAAACCACCACTCCGGAAGTCGACCAAACTCTCGAACTGAACAACGAGATGCAGGAGCGTCGTTCCAAGCTGGCCGCCTTGCGCGCCCAGGGCAACCCCTTCCCCAACGACTTCCGTCGTGACCACCTCTCCGGCGATCTGCACGCCGAGTTTGGCGACAAGAGCGCCGACGAGCTGGCCGCACTGGGTAAACGGGTGAAGATTGCCGGTCGCATCATGACCCGCCGGATCATGGGCAAGGCGTCTTTCGCCACCCTGCAGGACATGGCAGGCAAGATCCAGGTCTACGTCACCCGTGACGACCTGCCGGAAGGCTTCTACAACGAGCAGTTCAAGAAGTGGGATCTGGGCGACATCGTGGGTGTCGAAGGTACCCTGTTCCGCACCAACACAGGCGAACTCTCCGTTCACGTCTCCGACATTCGCCTGCTGACCAAGGCCCTGCGCCCGCTGCCCGAGAAGCACAAAGGTCTGACCGACCAGGAAGCCCGCTGCCGTCAGCGTTACCTGGATCTGATCGCCAACGAAGAGTCCCGCAAGACCTTCGTGACCCGTACCAAGGTCGTGGCCGGTATCCGCAAGTTCCTGAACGACAAGCGCTTCATGGAAGTGGAAACCCCCATGATGCAGGTCATCCCGGGTGGCGCCTCTGCCCGTCCGTTCATCACCCACCACAACGCACTGGACATCGACATGTACCTGCGTATCGCTCCGGAACTCTATCTGAAGCGTCTGGTGGTCGGTGGTTTCGAGCGTGTCTACGAGATCAACCGCAACTTCCGTAACGAAGGTATCTCCGTTCGCCATAACCCCGAGTTCACCATGCTCGAGTTCTATATGGCCTACGCCGACTGCATCGATCTGATGGACCTCACCGAAGAGATGCTGCGCACCCTGGCGCAAGACATCCTGGGCGACACCAAGATCCGTTACGCCAAAGAGGGCGAAGAGGGCCTGACCATCGATTTCGGTCAGCCGTTCCAGCGCCTCTCCATGGTTGACTCCATCCTGAAGTACAACCCGGATGTGACCCGTGACGATCTGGCGACCCTGGAGAAGGCCACCGCCGTCGCCAAGCGCCTGCACATCGAGCTGATGAAGAGCTGGGAGCTGGGCCACGTGATCACCGCGATCTTCGAAGAGACCGTGGAACACATGCTGCTGCAGCCGACCTTCATCACCGAGTACCCGGCCGCCGTCTCTCCGCTAGCCCGTCGCAACGACCAGAATCCGGACGTCACCGACCGCTTCGAATTCTTCATCGGCGGCCGCGAGCTGGCCAACGGCTTCTCCGAGCTGAACGATGCGGAAGATCAGGCCGAGCGCTTCCAGGCTCAGGTTGACCAGAAAGCCGCAGGCGATGACGAAGCCATGTTCTACGACGCCGACTTCGTCACCGCGCTGGAACACGGTCTGCCGCCGACTGCCGGTCAGGGTATCGGTATCGACCGTCTGGTGATGCTGTTCACCAACAGCCACACCATCCGCGACGTCATCCTGTTCCCGGCCTTGCGTCCACAAAAGTAAGAGTCGCAGAAACAGTGCCGCAGCAGCGCTGCTGCCGTCCATGACAATCAAAACGCCCCGCCACTGCGGGGCGTTTTTTTATGGCGGACACAAACCGGTGGCGAACGCTCAATCCGCCGCCAGTCTGGCGCTTATGAGGCTGACGGCAACAGCCACTCACCTTGCCACAAGGTGACGGCCTGACCGGCCATCAGCACCCGCTCTCCCTGCAATTCAAGCCGCAGCTCACCACCCCGGGCCGAGATCTGGCGGGCCCGCAGCTGCTGTTTGCCTAGCCGCTCGGCCCAGAAGGGCACCAGGGCGCAGTGGTTGGAGCCGGTCACCGGATCCTCGTCTACCCCGACCCAGGGGGCGAAGTAGCGGGAGACGAAGTCATGGTCAGGGTCGCGCGAGGGCGCAGTCACCATCAGGCCGCGACCGGGCAGGGCGCGCAGGGCCTGAAAATCTGGGGTGAGCGCACGAACCTCCTCCTCGCTGGCGATCTCCAGCAAGAACTTGGCGCCGGCCGCCAGGGTTTGCAGCGGCTGGCAACCGACCGCAGCCGCATAGGCCGGATCCAGAACGAGCGGCACCGGGGCAATGCGCGGGAAATCGAGCCAGATCCACTCCCCTTCGCGCCGGGCCAGCAGCTCGCCGCTGCGGGTCTCGAAGACAATGACCTCACCCTCTGCCACCGCCCCCGTCTGCCACAACACATGGGCCGCCGCCAGGGTGCCGTGGCCGCAGAGATCCACTTCCAGCTCGGGGGTGAACCAGCGCAGCTGGTAGCGGGCCCGGCCTTGGGGCACCAGAAAGGCGGTCTCCGACTGGTTGAACTCGGCCGCCATGGCCAGCAGGGTGGCATCCGGCTGACTCGGCCCCAGCGCCACCACCGCCGGGTTGCCGCCAAAGGGGTGGCGGCTGAAGGCATTGACATGAAACAAGCTGATGATCGACATTCACGCTTCCTGTGTGGGTAATACGGGCTCATTCATCGCCCTTTATACCATGAGAACCCTGTCGACCTGAGCCGCCTTGCGACCCTCTCCATCGCCTTTTTAATGCAGTAATAGAA
>NZ_NEVB01000250.1:0-19415 GCF_002259925.1 Aeromonas sp. A35_P
GCCAGTGGTAGCGCGGTGATATCCGATGGATTGGCCTGTTTCAGGGCGGTGAAGGAGGCCAATTGTGAGCACCTGGGTGTTGTCACCGGGGGCAACCTTGACTTGCTGGATCATCCGGCATTCAACTGGGTAAACACGATGATAGGGAATGTGAAGAACTCGCTGCGGGGCAGTTGCCATACGCTCGGAGCGAAGCATTTACCGAGACATCTTGCTGAATACTGCTTCCGGTTTAATCATCGTTTTGACCTCAAAAGCATGTTGGTTGAATTGGGGCATGCAGTCGTGGCAAGCCCTCCGATGCCATATCGGCTCTTGAAGCTGGCTGAGGGTCATGGGTAATCAGGAAAGCAATAATCGGATAATTCAGCATTATTCGATTATTGTCATCCCCTTGATTAGGCGCTGGCGGATTGGTATTACCCGGCATGTTGGGCTTCTCTGCGCTTTGCACCAACCTACGCTCAGCGCCAACCCATATCCCGCACAACGCGCCAACCCGCATCAAAGCCCCCATCAACCACCAAATCTGCCTTGGCCCCACTCTTGCTAAGTCTTCTCCCATTGATGGCCGTGGCCGCCCTGAATTTTCTGCCTTGAGGGCTAAGCAAGGGGGAGGGCGGCCCGGCAGAGACCTTCTGATGGGAGCCGCGACAAGTGCAAGACACAACCAATACTCTCTCCCCGCAGCGCTGGCTGCAACTGGAGTTAAAGGCCATCGACAGCCAGGTTGGCCGCTGGCAGAGCCGCCGTTTCGAGATTGCGGCGCTCCACCCCGCCGAGCCCGAGGCTGCCGGCGCCTTGCCCCTTACCCTGTTTCGCGATGAGCGGGGGGATTATCGCTTCAACCTGAGCTCCGGCTCGCCCTGCCTGTTTGTGACTGGAACCCGTGTGAACAATGGCTTTGTGGCCGATGGCCTCACCCTGAGCCAGACCGTGGCCGCCGCCTATATGGATGGCGAGCGGCAGGTGCTCTCCTGCCCGCTGCCCGAAGCGCTGCAAGCCTGGGTGGAGGCCTTTATCGGTCGTCACGGCGAGCTGCTGGAGGCCCGTCGCAAGGGCAAGAAGGGCAAGGGACGGGCGCAGGATCAGCTGGGGGTCGACAGCCAGGATCAAGCCAGCTGCGGCGCCGTCAAGGCCACCGGCCCCGATGGTCGCGAGCGTGGCAGCGATGCCGGAACCTGTGCCGTAAACAAGGCCGGAAACAGCGCCCATGAGTGAGTTCCTCAAGCGCTGGTCGTCTCGCAAGAGTGAGGCGCGCAAGCATCAGGCATTGCAGCCAAGGGAAGAGGCCACCCCCGAGGCGCTTGCTACCCCTATCGAAGGCAGTGGCGAAGGTGAAACTCCTGATACTGCGCTGGATAGCACCGTAGTCAGCACTGACAAGGGGAGCTGTGAACCTCTTGCCGTTGAGGGGGCTGGGAGTGGCGAACCGCAGCTGAAAACGGCCCAGCCGGGCAAGGCCAAACTCCCCGACAAGGAGGCGCTGCGTGCCATGTTTCGCAGCCACAAGCCGGATGGGCTCGACGACTACACCCAGGATTTCAGTCAGCCCGAATTGCTGCCCGCGGCCCTGAGCGCCGGGCTGCGCAACTGGCTGGTGGAGCAGGTGAGCACGCCCGATGGAGAAGCCCCACACTCAACCGCTGCCGTACCCGAACCGGCGACGGTGGCCGCCACGGCCATAACCAGCGAGCCGCAAGGGTTGGCTGATAACCATTCTCAAACCCACACCGACGATCGGGACATTTTGGTTGATCATGATGGACAAAATGTCCCAACCAAGGGTGGGGGAATGGAGCATTTGGGATCCTGACTCCCTGCCAGTCACTTTTTTCCTGGGGGAGTTGGCTCGGCTCTTGCTCTCCCAGCTGACCAACAAGCACGCCATCCCACGAGGTGGCGCGCACAGGAGTGCATGTGAGCATCGAACAACCCATAACAACATCCGTCGCAACACTGACCGCCGATGGCGTGGCCGCGCGCAACGAACGTGCCCGCGTCCATGCCCTGCAGCATACGGTCAAGACCGACAACCTGATCCCGGCCACCGTCTCTTATCAGAGTCAGGGGCGCCTGCTGCTGGTCGGCCCGGAAGACCGCATTCGCCGCGCCGCCAGCCTGCTGCCAGCCGGGGTGACGCCCACCCTGCTGGTGACCGAGTCGGTCCACGATGCCGAGGCGGCGGATCTCGAGGCCATCTTCGAGGCTACCGCCGCCCTGGATGCCCTGACCCTGCGCGAGCCGAGCCTGACAGGGTATCTCGGCCAGTTCCAGCTCACCGGCCTCAATGGTCAGGGTGAGCGTATTTCTCTGGCTGCGCTCTGTTTTCCACAACAAGCGGCTGCTGCTAGTGAACAGCCACGCGTACCGCGCTTCGATCTGGTGGCCGATCTGGGCCGCGTCCCGCTGTTTGCGCTGGAGCGCCCGCCGGTGGGTTATCTGTCTTTCTCCGATGATACTGACCTGGCCGAGCGGCTTGCTGAGCTCTGTGCCCTCACCGGTATCTTCGACAAGCCGCGCTACTTTCGCCTCGACCCCGAGGCCTGTGCCTTTACCGCCCGCGGCGTGCCCGGTTGCAGCCGCTGTCTCGATGTCTGCCCGACCGATGCCCTCAAGCCCATCAATGGTCGCATCCAGATCGATCCCCATCTCTGTCAGGGCTTCGGCAGCTGTGCCTCTGCCTGTCCGACCGGGGCCATCGGCTATCACCAGCCCGACGCCAATACCAGCGGCGACTACCTGTTCCGATTGCTCAAGCACTACCGGGAGGCGGGGGGCGACGAGCCCCAGCTGCTGATCGCCGGTGAAAACGAGCGCGAATGGGTGGAAACGGAACTCACCCGCTTGCCCGCCAACTGGCTGCCGATCTGGGTGGAGGAGAGCGCGAGTTTAGGCATCGAGAGCTGGATGGCCGCCCTTGCCTATGGCGCCAGTGAGGTGCGCATCGCGCTGGGCAATGATGCCCCTGAAAGCGTGCGGGCATTGGTTGAGCGGGAACTGGCGAGCGCCGCCGTGCTGCTGGCGGGCGCCGGTCTTGCTGCCGATCGCATCGCCCTGTTTAACCCGGATATCGAACTAGATAAGCCGATTTCCGGCCAGCCGGCCCTTGCCCTGCTGGAGAAGCCGCTCAAAGGGGACAAGCGGGAGAACCTGTTTGCCGCCTTCGATGCCCTCTGGCAGGCCAACGAGGGGAGCCGCGAGCCGCTGGCGGTACCCCACGGCGCCCCTTACGGCAGCGTGGAATTGAAAGAGGCTGACTGCACCCTCTGCATGGGCTGTGTGGCGGTCTGCCCGAGCCGCGCCCTGCATGCGGTGGGGCACACGCCCGGCCTCAACTTTATCGAGCAGGATTGCATCCAGTGCGGCATGTGCGAAAAGGCGTGCCCCGAGCAGGCCATCGTACTGATGCCCCGCCTGCAGCCGGTGCCCGAGGCGCGCCGCGCCGTGCAGAGCCTCAAAGCCGAAGAAGCTGCCTGCTGCATTCGCTGCGCCAAGCCGTTCGCGCCGGCCTCCCTTATCCGCCGCATCCAGCAAAAACTGGCTGGTCACTCCCACTTTCAGAACGAGGCCGCCCAGCGGCTGCTGATGTGCGAGGAGTGCCGGGTCAAGGATGTGTTTGCGGCGCTGGCGGCGGATCCCGTCTCCCAGCTCAAGGTGTGAGGGGTCAGTGATGAGCGAACAACATAACGAAAAGGCTGGCGAACTGACCATGACCGAACTGGAACAGAGCAGCGCCGATCTCTACGCCCTGCTGGCGAGCCTCTGGCGCGCCGCCCCCCGTGGCGAACAGCTCGCCTGGCTGCAAGGGTTGCAGGCCATGCCGGGCCCCTTTGCCAGAGGGCTGGGGCTGGTGCAGCTGGCGGCCAGCAGCCATCACGAGCACGAGCTTGCCGAGGAGTATCAGGATCTCTTTATCGGGCTGGGGCGCGGGGAGATCGTGCCGTTTGCCTCCTGGTATCTCACCGGCTCATTGATGGAGCTGCCGCTGGCGGTGCTGCGTGCAGACCTCCAGTCCCTCGGCTTCGAGCGCCAGAGCGGGGTGTGCGAGCCGGAAGATCACCTGGCCGCCCTCTGCGAGGTGATGGCGGTATTGATTGCCGAGCAGCACCCGGATCGCAACCGCTTCTATGAACGCCACCTTGCCCCCTGGGTACTCGCCTGCTGCCGCGATCAGCAACAGGCGAAAGGGGGCAGCTTCTACCGGGCGGTCGGGGCCCTTGCCGAAGACTTTTTCAAACTGGAACAGGAACTGCGCCTGCCCTTTGGCAGCCCGGTGGTGACGCAGCCATGACGCTGCGCCGCCCACTCATAGCAAAACCGGCTCACCGCAGCCGACCATAACAACAGAGGTCACAGAAAGATGAGCGATGAACAGCTGAAAGACCCGTCCCGCCGCAATCTGATCAAGGGGGTGGGGGGGGTTGCCACCATAGGCGTGCTGGCCGGTGCCACTGGCAGGGTGGTGGGCAAGGAGGTGCTGACCCACGACACCGAGCCTGACAAGGGCTATCGGGAGACCCCCCATGTTCACGACTTTTATCGCACCCTGCGCGGCACCGACTGAGCCGGATCAGTAAAGGAGAACTCATGAAACTGACGAAACGTGCCGAGCAGCCCCAGGCGGGCGAGCAGGGCCACTTGCAGAGTAATGCAAACGCTCGCGGTCAGGGGCTGACCCGTCGCGCCTTTATGGTCAATTCCGGTCTGGTGGCTGGCGGCGCCGTGGCGGCCGGCTGGCTGGCACCGGCCATGATGCAGCGGGCCGAGGCCAAGAGCGTGGCGGCCGACGTGCCGGTCGAGGTGAAGCGCACCATCTGCTCCCACTGCTCGGTGGGCTGCGGCGTCTATGCCGAGGTGCAAAACGGCATCTGGACCGGTCAGGAACCGGCCTTCGATCACCCTTTCAACCTTGGCGGTCACTGCGCCAAGGGGGCGGCCCTGCGCGAGCACGGCCACGGCGAGCGTCGCCTCAAGTACCCGATGAAGCTGGTGGGCGGCAAGTGGCAGCGCATCAGCTGGGATCAGGCCATCGAAGAGGTGGGCAACGAAGTGCTGCGCCTTCGCAAGGAGTCCGGCCCAGACAGCGTCTACTGGCTCGGCTCTGCCAAGCACTCCAACGAGCAGGCCTACCTGTTTCGCAAGATGGCGTCCCTGTGGGGCACCAACAACGTGGATCACCAGGCGCGCATCTGCCACTCCACCACGGTCGCCGGGGTCGCCAACACCTGGGGCTATGGCGCCATGACCAACAGCCTGAATGACATGCACAACAGCAAGTCGATCATGTTTATCGGCTCCAACCCGGCGGAGGCCCACCCGGTCGCCATGCAGCACATCCTGCTGGCCAAAGAGCGCAACGGCTGCAAGATCCTGGTGGTCGACCCGCGCCGCACCCGCACCGCCGCCAAGGCGGACATGTACCTCTCATTGCGTCCGGGCACCGACGTCGCCTTTATCTGGGGCATGCTCTGGCACATCTTCAAGAACGGCTGGGAAGACAAGGAGTTCATCCGCACCCGCGTCTTTGGCATGGACGAGGTACAAAAAGAGGTGGCGCGCTGGACTCCGGCCGAAGTAGAGCGGGTGACCGGCCTCAATGAAAAAGAGGTGTATGGCGCCGCCAAGCTGCTTTCCGACAACCGCCCCGGCTGCGTGGTCTGGTGCATGGGCGGCACCCAGCACACCACCGGCAACAACAACACCCGCGCTTACTGCATCCTCGAACTGGCCCTTGGCAACGTGGGCAAGAGCGGGGCGGGCACCAACATCTTCCGTGGTCACGACAACGTGCAGGGTGCCACCGACTTTGGCGTCACCTCCGACTCACTGCCCGGCTACTACGGGCTGGAAGAGGGCTCCTGGAAGCACTGGGCTCGGGTGTGGGACGTCGATTACGAGTGGATCAAGGCCCGTTTTGACAACAAGGCCTACAACGGCAAGCTGCCGATGAACAACAACGGCATTCCGGTCTCCCGCTGGGTGGACGGGGTGCTGGAGAACGCCGATCTCATCGAGCAGGGTGCCAACATCCGCGCCATGTTCTACTGGGGCCATGCGGTCAACTCCCAGACCCGCGGCCCGGAGATGAAGAAGGCGATGCAAAAGCTCGACATGATGGTGATTGTCGACCCGTACCCCACGGTCGCCGCCGTCATGAACGATCGTACCGATGGCGTCTACCTGCTGCCGGCTACCACCCAGTTCGAGACCTATGGTTCCGTCACCGCCACCAACCGCTCCATGCAGTGGCGCGACAAGGTGGTCGAGCCCCTGTTCGAATCCAAGGTGGACCACGAGATCATGTATCTCTTGAGCAAGAAGCTCGGCTTTGCCGATGAGCTGTTCAAGCACATCAAGGTGGAGAACAACGAGCCACTCTTGGAAGACATCACCCGCGAATACAACCGCGGCATGTGGAGCGTGGGCTACACCGGCCAGAGCCCGGAGCGGCTCAAGGCGCACCAGCAGAACTGGCACACCTTCCACAAGACCAACCTCAAGGCCGAAGGCGGCCCGGTCAGCGGCGAAGTGTATGGTCTGCCCTGGCCCTGCTGGGGTACCCCTGAGATGAAACACCCCGGCAGCCACATCCTCTACGACACCAGCATTCCGGTCTCGCAAGGGGGCGGCGGTTTCCGCGCCCGCTTCGGCATCGAGTATCAGGGCGTCTCGCTGCTGGCCGAAGACTCCTGGCCGAAGGGGAGCGAGGTGGAGGATGGCTATCCCGAGATCACTGCAGACCTGCTGAAACAGCTTGGCTGGTGGGATGAGCTGACCGAGGCCGAGAAGAAAGAGGCCGAGGGGCGCAACTGGAAGACCGATCTCTCCGGCGGCATTCAGCGGGTGACCATCAAACACGGCTTCGTGCCCTACGGCAACGCCAAGGCGCGCTGCGTGGTGTGGACCTTCCCGGATCAGGTGCCCAAGCACCGCGAACCGCTCTACACCCCGCGCCGGGATCTGCTGGCCGACTACGCCACCTGGCCCGATGCCAAGAGCCTGTGGCGCCTGCCGACCCAGTACGCCTCGGTGCAGGAGAAGGACGTCAGCAAGGAGTTCCCGATCATCCTCACCTCCGGCCGTCTGGTGGAATACGAGGGGGGCGGCGACGAGACCCGCTCCAACCCCTGGCTGGCCGAACTGCAGCAGGAGATGTTCGTCGAGATGAACCCGGCGGATGCCAACGACGTCGGCGTGCGCGACGGCCAGGATGTGTGGGTGGAGGGGCCAGAAGGGGGCAGAGTGAAAGTGAAGGCGCTGGTGACCCCGCGGGTCAAACCCGGGCTCGCCTTTATGCCGTTCCACTTCGGCGGCCACTTCGAGGGCCAGGATCTGCGCGCCAAATATCCGGAAGGGTCAGACCCCTATGTGCTGGGGGAGTCGGTCAACATAGTCACCACCTATGGCTATGACCCGGTTACCCAGATGCAGGAGACCAAGGTCACCCTGTGCCGTTTTCGCCAAGTAGGAGCCTGATCTCATGGCCAGAATGAAATTCATGTGTGACACCAAGCGCTGCATCGAGTGCAACGGCTGTGTGACGGCGTGCAAGAACGAGAACGACGATGCCCTCGAGTGGGGCATCCAGCGCCGCCGGGTGGTGACCCTCAACGACGGTCTGCCGGGGGAGACCTCCATCTCGGTCGCCTGCATGCACTGCACCGACGCTCCCTGCATGGCGGTCTGCCCGGCCGACTGCTTCTATCACACCGACGACGGCATAGTGCTGCACAACAAGGATCTCTGCATCGGTTGCGGCTACTGCCTGTTTGCCTGCCCGTTCGGGGCGCCCCAGTTCCCGAAGACCGCCGCCTTTGGCGATCGGGGCAAGATGGACAAGTGCACCTTCTGCGCCGGTGGCCCGGAAGAGGATCACAGCGAGGCGGAGCGCCAGAAGTACGGTGCCAACCGCATCGCCGAGGGCAAGCTGCCCATGTGTGCCGAGCTCTGCTCCACCAAGGCGCTGCTGGCGGGGGATGCGCAGGTGATCTCCGACATCTTCCGCGAGCGGGTCGCCTATCGCGGCGCCCCTCACGCGGGCTGGGGCGGGGATGAGCAGGATCTGTTCCACGACGCCAGCCAACCCCGCGATGGCAGAGGCAAGGGGCTCAAGCCTGGCAAGCAGGAGGGTGGCCAATGAGACACTGGCTGACAGGGCTGCTGACAGCCTTGCTGCTGTTCAGTGCACCTGGCTTTGCCGATGCCCAGAAGGAGACGATCGGCTTTGCCGGCGCCGACTACTGGCGGGCGGTGAAGGATGGGCAGGAGGGGGTGACCACCTCCCGCTCGCCGGAGCACGGGGTGCTGATCTCGGTGCCGGGCCAGCTCTGGTTCGAGGTGAAGACCAAGTGGGTGTCGCCGCTCGGTGCCATCGCCATCTTCGGCTCCTTGGCCATGTGCGGCCTGATGTACTGGGTGGTGGGGCCGACCAAACTCTCCAAACCGCGTACCGGGCGCAAGCTCAAGCGCTGGAGCCGGCTCGATCGGGCGCTGCACTGGACCACGGCGGGCATGTTCCTGACCCTGTCCGGGTCTGGGCTGGCCATCATCTACGGCAAGCACTTCATCAAGCCGGTGGTGAGCATGGGGGTGTGGGAGAACTGGATCTGGTTCGCCAAGGTGTTCCACAACTACGTGGGGCCGCTCTTTTTCCTCTGCCTGCTCGGGGTGCTCATCAAGTGGTTCCGCCACAACATCGTCAACATGGTGGACGTGCAGTGGTTTATGAAGGCGGGCGGCATGCTGGGACCCCACAAGGGGAGTCACCCCTCGGCGGGCTTCTCCAACGGCGGCGAGAAGGCGATCTTCTGGCTGCTCATCTGGTTTGGCGGCATCGTGGTGGCGACCGGGCTGTTTCTGGACTTCCCCATCTTCGGCCAGCTGCGCCGCCAGATGGAGTGGGCCAGCTTCATCCATATCGTAGGCGCCTTGATCCTTATCTGCGGCTTCATCTTCCATATCTACATGGGCCTGTTCCAGCTGGAAGGGGCGCTGGAGGGGATGGTGACCGGCGAGGTGGACGAGACCTGGGCCAGGGAGCACCACGACCTCTGGTATGAAGAGGTGAAGCACCAGCTCGACGAGCCTAAAACGGGCAAGTCCGGCTGAGATTGACCGAGATATCAAGATGAAAGAGAAGGGGCGCTGCGGCGCCCCTTTGTTATGCCTGCTGCTCAGCGCCGCTGCAGTGGCAGCATGGCCGATGGGCATGATCTGAATGAGGCCGTATCCCGTCCTGCCACGGTTTTTGGCCGCAGGGTATGCCCAAGCTCACAAAATGAAACGACCAAACGTCATATGATTGATTTCATTATGAGTCTTGCTCTCCTGCCGAACGGCAATTTCACGTAAATCAAAGAGAATGACTATGGCTACCGGACAATATCTGCTGTGGAAAGATGCACAGGGACAAGATTTTCGCCCCGTTGCACTGACTGGCACCGATCTGCTCAACGATCGCAACCTCAACAAGGGTACCGCCTTCACCGAACAGGAGCGCGCCGACTTCGAGCTCGACGGCCTGTTGCCTCCCCAGGTTCAAACGTTTGAAGCCCAGCTGGAGCGGGTTTATCAGGGCTTTTTGAGCGCCTGCAGCGACATCGAGAAGTACCAGAACCTGCGGGCCCTGCAGGATCGCAACGAGACCCTGTTCTACGCCCTGCTGGCGCGCCACGTGGAGGAGATGACCCCCTACATCTATACCCCGACCGTGGGCAAGGCGTGCCAGGAGTTCAGCCACCGCTTCCAGAAGCCGCGCGGCCTCTACATCACTCCGAACAACGTCGAGGACATGGGCTCCCTAGCCCGTCATCTCGATGCCAAGTCGGTGCGTATCATAGTCGTGACCGACAGCCAGGGGATCCTGGGGATCGGTGACCAGGGGGTGGGCGGCATGGGCATCCCCATCGGCAAGCTCTCCCTCTATACCCTGGGTGCCGGCATCCATCCCGCCTGTTGCCTGCCCATCGCGCTGGATGTGGGCACCGACAACCAGGCTCTGCTGGATGACCCCATGTATCTGGGCCAGCCCCACAAGCGCATTCGCGGCAAGGAGTACGACGACTTCATCGACAAGTTCGTGGCCGGGGTCAAGCGTCACTTCCCCAACGCCGTGTTGCAGTGGGAGGACTTCAGCAAGTCCAACGCTTTCAACAACCTGGCCCGCTATCAGCAGTCCCTGCCATCGTTCAACGACGACATCCAGGGGACCGGAGCCGTGGTGCTGGCGGGCATCATAGGGGCGGTCAAGGTCAAGGGCGAGACCCTGGGCCAGCAGAACTACCTGGTCTATGGCGCCGGTGCCGGCGGGGTCGGGGTGGCGGATCAGATCTGCGCGGGCATGATCCGCGAAGGGCTGGATCCCCAGGCGGCCCGCGATCGCATCTACATCCTGGATACCCAGGGGCTGGTGTGCGACAACCGCGAGGGGCTGGACGAGTACAAGCGTCGCTATGCCAAGCCGGGCTTGTTGCTGTCGGGTTGGGATACCGAAGTGCCCGGCAAGGCCAACCTGACCGACGTGCTGCGCCATGTGCCCATCACGGTACTGCTGGGCACCAGCGGCGCCGGTGGTGCCTTCAAGGAGCAGCATATCCAGCTGATGCTCAACCACTGCGAGCGCCCCATGGTGTTCCCGCTCTCCAACCCGACCGCCAACTGCGAGGCGCTGCCGGAGGACATCTATCGCTGGAGCCAGGGCAAGGCCATCGTCGCCACCGGCAGCCCGTTCAAGGATGTGCACTACGAGGGGCAGGAGTTTCGGGTTGGCCAGGGCAACAACGTCTTCATCTTCCCTGGGGTGGGCCTGGCGGCCATCGTCAGCCAGATCCGCGAGATCACGCCGGACATCTTCACCACCGCGGCCTTTGCGCTGGCAGAGTGCGTGAGCGAGGTGGACCTGGCGAAGGGGGCCGTCTATCCGCGCATTCGCGAGCTGCGCAGCATCTCGGTGCACGTGGCGACGGCGGTGCTCAAGGACATAGTGCGGCGGGATCCCTCCCACCCGCTGATCGGCCAGGATCTGCAGCAGCACATCCTCAACCACATGTGGGAGCCGGTCTATCTGCCCTATCGCCGGGTATGACGGACGCAAGCTTGCAATAGAAGAGGGGTGGCCATGGCCACCCCTCTTGTTTTGCCACCTGAGCGGCCAGCTACATTGTCAGCCGCGCAGCGGCAGCCAGTGCCCCGCCTTGCTGCGGCAGGCGGTGTCCTGCCACTGCTGGCTGGTCTGACCTATATAGAGCTGCTCGCGATAGTCACGGCACCAGAGGCCGTTGGGATGGCGAAAGGTGCGCAGCGGCGTGACGCTGCCCGAGTGGCGGCTGGCAGGGTTGAACCAGGTGAGGCTCTGACCCTTGGGACGGGTTTGCAGCGCCTCGGCCAGCGCCTGGTTGGCCAACGCCACGTCCTGCTTGTCCATCTGGTGGTAGAGCGGGGCGGCTGGCTGGGTGGCACAGGCGGACAACCACAGCGCCAGGCAGATCAGCAGATAACGGATCATGGTTGCTCCTTGCTGTTGAACCCTTGCTGGATCAGGGCTTGCTCCTGTGCATCGGTCAGGGTCTGGTTGCGATCATCGACCGTGCCGTCTCCCCGGATCTGGTTGCCGTTGGCATCGACGGCGTCCACGCCGTTGTCATCGACCGTACCGCCCCCCCGGATCTCGTTGCCATTGGCATCGACGGCATCCATGCCGTTGTCGTCGACCGTGCCGTCGCCCCGGATCTCGTTACCGTTGGCATCGACGGCATCCATGCCGTTGTCATCGAGGCCATTGCCCAAGCCTCGTCCGCCACCGTGACGCTCCCCGCCGCCATGCTGTTCGCCACCGGCATGGCGGTCCCCTCCGGCATGTTGCTCGCCGCCGGCGTGTTCCCCACCGCCGTTGTCGTCACTGCCATGGCTGCCGCCACCACTGTTGCTGCCGCCGTCGCTGTCACTGCCACCACCGCCACTGTTGCTGCCGCCGTCGCTATCACTGCCGCCACCACTGTTGCTGCCGCCGTCGCTGTCACTGCCACCACCGCCACTGCTGCTGCCGCCGCCGCTATCACTGCCGCCACCACTACTGCTGCTGCCGCCACCACTGCTGCTGCTTCCACCACTGCTGCCGCCGCCACTACTGCTGCTTCCACCACCACTGCTGCCACCCCCTCCGCCATTGCCGTCGCCATCCTTGTTGTGAACGATCAGCCCATTGGCGATATAGCTGTGGCTGCCATCGAGGATCAGGTTGAACAGTGCCGTGGTGGGCGGGGCATCAAGCCAGCAGAGGGACTCCACCAGCAGCAGGGCGGGCTGCGGGGCCAGCGCCAGGTTGCCTGCGCAGCCGTGCTCAGACCAGCCCAGCAGGTGCATGCCGGTAAAGAGTGGCAGCACGGCGAGGGTCGGGTTTTCGGTGCGGGTCATGGCCGGTGCAATGGCCGCCCAGCCGCGGGTGGTCAGGAAGGGGTGTTCGGCGGTGAAGAAGGGAGCCAGCCGGTTGATCCCGTAGAGCCGGCGCTCTCCCAGCAGTACCCGTTCGACCGCCAGGATGCGGTTGTTGCGGCCATATTGATCCCGCACCCGCTCACCGACCTGCAGGGCCTCGATGGGGCGTTCCTCCCCGTCGGCCATCAGGATGCGGGTACCGGTCACGAAGCAGGACTTGGCATAGGCCTGATTCACCTGCCACTGATGGTGGCTGAAGTCATAGCTCAGCGGGGTGGCAAACAGGGCCAGGGCGATGGCTGAACCCACCAGCAGTCGGCGCTGGCTGGGTTTGAAAGTAGGCTGTGACATGGGGGACTCCTTGTCCGGCTGGGTTCACGTCATCAAGTATAGGGCGGGCTGATGGAGGGGCAGGGGAGCCATTGACAAACAAAACAGCATGGAAAAACGATTGGCGGCGGCCATAAAAGTGCGTAAAATCGCTTCCTCGATGCTTGTAGCAACGAATCCCGCCTAAAAAGCCAGTTTCATGCCCTCCCCAAGCAGTAAGAGGCAACAAATGACGCCAAATGGCTCATTCAATGCCTTGAAAAAGTCTTGTGATAACTGAAAAGTGTCAAATATCCCTTTCAGTTATCAAAAAATTAAGGACATCCATGTTTTCCTTAGCCAAGCAAAGCGTCGCCGGGCTGCAAATCCTGTTTGTCGCCTTCGGCGCCATGGTGCTGGTGCCCCTGCTCACCGGACTGAACCCCTCCATGGCCCTGCTTGGGGCCGGTGTAGGTACCCTGCTGTTCCAGCTCTGTACCCGCCGCCAGGTCCCGATTTTCCTCGGTTCCAGCTTTGCCTTCATCGCCCCCATCATTTACGCCACTCAGACCTGGGGCCTGCCCTCCACCATGTTCGGTCTGTTTGCCGCCGGTTTCATGTACTTCATCCTGGCCGCGCTCATTCGCGCCCGCGGCATGGGCTTCGTGCACAAGCTGTTGCCGCCTGTGGTGATCGGCCCGGTGATCATGGTGATCGGCCTGTCGGTGGCCCAGGTGGCCTGCAACATGGCCATGGGGCGCGCCGGCGGTGAGCAGGTGATGCCTGCCTCGACGGCGCTGACCCTGGCCGGCATCTCGCTGGCGGTCACCCTGATTGCGGCGGTGTTCTGCAAGGGCTGGATCAAGCTCATCCCCATCCTGTGTGGCGTGATTGCGGGCTATGTCTCTGCCGTGTTGATGGGTCAGGTGAGTTTCGATGGGATGGTGAACGCCCCCTGGCTGGCGCTGCCTCACTTCGTGACTCCCGAGATCAACTGGGCTGCGGCGCTGTTCATGCTGCCGGTAGCCATTGCCCCCTGTATCGAGCACATCGGTGGCGTGCTGGCCATCGGTGGCGTGACCGGCAAGGATTACACCAAGGATCCGGGTCTGCACCGTACCCTGGCCGGTGACGGCATCGGCGTCTGCTTCGCCGGTTTCATCGGTGGCCCTCCCGTCACCACCTACGCCGAAGTGACCGGCGCCGTGATGATCACCCGCAACTTCAACCCGGTCACCATGACCTGGGCCGCGGTGTTCGCCATCATTCTGGCTTTCTTCGGCAAGTTCAACGCCCTGCTCACCTCCATCCCGATGCCGGTGATGGGCGGCATCATGCTGCTGCTGTTCGGATCCATCGCCGCCATCGGTCTCAAGACCCTGGTGGAGTCCAAGGTGGATCTGGGGCTGTCGCGCAACATCGCCATCGTGGCCGTGACCCTGACCGTGGGTGTCGGCGCACTGGAGATGAAGATCGGTGATTTCGCCCTGGCCGGCGTGGGTCTGGCCTCGGTGGCCGCCATCCTGCTCAACCTCATCCTGCCCCAGCACTCCGAAGAGGGTGCCATGGAGAGCGCCAAGGATTGAGTGAACGGACGGCGGGCACATCACTGTCTTGCAGAGGCCACCTCAGGGTGGCCTCTCTCTTTTCCGCCATCTGGCACCTCGTTGGGCTGGTGGAAGGGGAAACGTTAATACGCATCAAGTCAATAACTTGCTCGCCGGCAGACGTTGTCGTCCGAGGGGATCCGCAAGCCTCAAAATAGGGGTTGATTGAAGCCTGCCCGGTCGGATCACCATTTGACGTATCCCTGTTCCTGACCTTTGCTAAAAGTCAGGTTTGACTCTGTGCTGCGCGGATCAGTATGAAAAAAGAGGCGTTTACGCCCCCCATCATGGGATGCATCTTCCTCTCTCCTTATGATGCTGCTCTTGCCGTCACACCCTGCGAAACCACCCCATCTGCTTGCCGCCGACATGACGAAGGCGCGGCAAACCGTGCAAGCCGGTACGATCCGATAAGGGTCATAAGGGTCCGTCTATCGACCGATGCGGACATTGAGGGACGAGCTGTGAGCAAAGTGAGGTTGCAATGAAATATCAACTGTTGTGGAAAAGCGCCCTGTTCTCGGTCTCTTCGGTGCTGGCGCTGGGTGCCGTACAGGCGGCACCCTTGAACGTGATGACCGAGGATTATCCGCCGTTCAACATGCAGGGGGAGGGGGGCAAGATAGTCGGCCTCTCCACAGAGGTGGTGGAGGAGTTGTTCAAGCGGGCCGGGGTCGAATACAAGCTGAGCATGATGCCCTGGAAGCGTGCCTACGAAGATACCCTCGGCACGCCCAATACCGCCCTGTACTCCACCACGCGCACGCCGGAGCGGGAAACCCTCTTCAAGTGGGTCGGGCCGCTGGTCAACAACAACTGGGTTTTCTTTGCCAATCCGTCTTCCACCATCACGGTCAACTCCTTGGAAGATGCGAAGCAGTATTCGGTTGGGGGCTACAACGGTGATGCCGCTGCCGAATACCTCAAGGCGCAAGGGTTTGGCAAGCTGCAGCTGGCGGCCAACGATACCGCCAACGTGAAGAAGCTGGAGGCTGGTCGCATCGATCTCTGGGCGACCGGGGAGTACCTGGCCCCCTATCTGGCCGCCCAGGAGAAGACGTCCAGTCCCAAGCCGGTGTTTGTGTTCAAGGAAACCCAGATGAGCCTGGCTTTCAACAAGGAGACCCCGGATGAGCTCATCAACAAGCTCAACGAGATCCTGGCCGCCATGAAGGCGGATGGCACCATCGACAAGATCAATGCCAAGTACCATTAAGTTGTAACAAGACGTCGTTGCCGATATCGGGAGGGAACCATGGGTTGGAATAGTCTGACGTTCAGGATTGCCGTGCTGACCTCCCTGTCGGTGAGTCTGCTGCTGGTGTTGTTTGGTGGATATAACTACAACGCCGCCAGGGAGGAGAGCTATCGCAGACAGGCCGAGATGGTGGAGCAGGCCATCAGCCGGTTGCAGCTCTCCTTGCCTGGTCCGCTGTGGAATTACGAATCGGCTTTTGTCGAGGCATCCCTAAAATCCGAGCTGGCCACCGATGCGCTTAGCAGCCTGCTGGTGGTCAACAAGGACAAGCTGGTTGCGGGGTTTGTCCGTGATGATGCCGGTGAGATTCAGGTAGTGGCCAAGTTGCCCGCCGATCTGGGCAGCCACGCCAGCCATGAGCTGGTCTACGACGACAACGGCCAGCTCAAGACGGTGGCCAATCTGCTGGTGGTCAGCAGTGATCGGGCCATTTTGATCCAATTGCGCCATCTGCTCATCACCACCGTCTGGCAGATAGTGGTGCTGGACGTCGGTATCATCCTGTTGCTGATGGTCTTGATCCATCGCAATGTGCTGCGCCCCTTGCGGCAGATGAACTCCGCAGTCTTCGACCTGGCCCAGGGAGATGGGGATCTGACCCAGCGCCTCAAGATCCGCCGGCATGACGAGATGGGGGCGCTGGCTGGCAACATCAATCAATTCATTGCCAAGCTGCAAGGGACAGTGTCGGAGATAAACACCCTGTCGGCAGGTGTCTTGCAGACGGCGGAGCTGTGCGATTCGCTGGCGACCGATACCCGGCATGGCAGCGCCGAACAGCAGTCAGAGCTGGATCAGGTCGCGACCGCCATCACCCAGATGAGTCATGCGGTACAGGAAGTGGCGGGCAATGCGGTCAAGACATCCGGTGCGACCGATGAAGCCAGCCTCTATGTGGAGCAGGGTTACAAGCTGGCCGGTCAGGCCAATGAAGCCATTCACCAGCTGGTCGGCGAGGTGGAGCGGGTCGCCAACCTGATCCGCTCGTTGTCGAGCGAGAGCAGCAGCATCGGCAACATCATCGAAGTGATCAACGGTATTGCCGAACAGACCAACCTGCTGGCCCTCAATGCCGCCATAGAGGCGGCAAGAGCCGGGGATCAGGGGCGTGGGTTTGCCGTGGTGGCCGATGAGGTGAGAACGCTGTCCGGCCGTACACGCCAGTCGACCGAGGAGATCAGTGCCAGTATCGCGCGCTTGCAGCAGGCGACCCACAATCTGGTGTCAGGCATGCAGCAAAGTCAGGACAAGGCCCCTCAGGCGGGGGCGCAAGCCGCCGACGTGCAGCTCTCGGTAGAGAAGATAAAGACCCAGGTAGGCCTAATCCGTGAAATGAACATGTATATCGCCCAGGCCTCGGAAGAGCAGCACTCGGTGGCGGAAGAGGTCAGCAACAGCGTCAATCGCATCGCCGGGCTCAACAACGACAGTGCGGCGCGGGTGGGGCAGGTAGCCGATGCCAGTAGTGATTTGCGCCAGCTGTCGGCTCAGTTGGACAGCCTGCTCAAACAGTTCAGGGTGTGAACGCCGGGCTCAGCGATCTGGCGACGCCTGGTCGGTTTTCTGGCAAAGATCTTCGCAACGTAACCCTGTGCGCTGGTTTGCAAGCCATGGCATTGCCATGGCTTTTTGCTGTCTGTTGATCATGCCTGATGGCGCGTCAGTACGAGCACCCACATGGCCCCGTCCCCCACGTGATAGCGAGTCAGCAGGGTCAGGGCGCCGCTGAGCGGGTCGATGCGGTGCACCGCCAGCTGGTGGGAGGCCTGCCCGGCTGCCAGCAGCCAGCGACCGCTCTGGTCGATGGCAAAGCCGCGGGGCATGGTCTCGGTCGGGAAGTGGCCGACTACGCCGAGCTCGCCATCCGGCGCGATGGCGAACTGGGTCAACAGGCTGCTGGCCCGCTCGCTGCTGTAGAGAAAACGCCCGTCGGGTGTCACGTGCAGATCCGCCCCCCAGCGCTCCCCCTGATAACCGGCTGGCAACATGGAGAGGCTCTGGCAGAGCTGGATCCCGCCGTCGGCGGTGGGTCGGTAGCGGTTGATGGTGCAGTCGAGCTCGTTGAGGCAATAGAGGTCGCCATTGCTCGGGTGCAGCGCCAGATGGCGCGGCCCGGCACCGCTGGCGGTCGTCAGGTCCCCCAGCGGATGGGGGCGCAGCCGACCCTCTTTGCAGAGCAGAAAGCGGCGGATGCAATCCTCCTTGAGGCAGGCGACCAGCACCTCCTGCTCACCCCGCTCATCTGCATGCAGCAGGGTGACCGAATGGGCGGCCTGCAAGCCGTCGAGCTGCTGGTGGGGCGGCTCTGCCAGGCCGTCGGCGCAGATGGCGGAGACGGTAACCTGATTGAAGGCATAGGAGGCCGCCAGCAGGAAGCGGCCATCGGCCGAGATGGCGGTGTGGGAGGCGCTGCCCGCCAGCGGCGCCGACCCCTGCGTTTCCAGCCGGCCATCGGCCTCGATGCGATAGCTTATCAGGGCGAAATCGGGGCGCACGGCGGCATGGAGCCAGCGCCCGTTCGGGCTGATCGCCAGCGGCTGAACCTGGCCCGGGGTGTCGACCACCTGCAATGGCGTGAGCTCCCCAGTATCGGCCAGGGCAAACACGTGGATCTGCTGGCTGGCGGGGCTCGCCACATAAACGACCTGCTGCATCTGTTTCTCACTCCTTGTCATGGGCAACCGCAGGCCATCTTATCCTCTTTCGCGCCCGGCTGGCGCTACTCTTTTGCCCGGCCCGGGCAGACCACCTGGCGGGCCTTGAGGTGGTAGAGCTCCACCTGCGGGTGGCTGAAAAAGCCCACTTCCCACGGGTTCTTCTGCACGAAGGCGGCGCGGATAGGTTCGAACAGCGGGTGACCCTGCGGGATCTGGTAGGCATCGGCGGCGATGATGGTGTAGTTCCACTCGATGGCGCGGGTGTAGGTGAACACTGCCCGCGAGTCGATGGCGAAGTGGCAGCGGCCGTCGCGCTTGAGCAGCTGCGACTTGAAGGTCTCGGGGAAGGTGATGAAGAAGATGTCGTCCTCATCGGAGGAGAGAAACGCCAGTACCGTGGTGTGGGGCTGGGACTGGGCCCGGGTCACCAGCACCCCGATCTTGTTCTCAGCCTCACGCAAGTCAGGCACCGGCAGGCCGGTGAGCGGGGTGACGGGCAGCTCGCGGGCGGGGCGTTCATCGGCCGGATGTTGATAGCTAGGCTGGGCGAAGCCGTAGACCACCCGGTTGCCGTACCAGAGCTCGAACTGCAGCGGGGTGACCTGCACCCTGTCCGGAGCGGTGCGGGCGATCACCCCCTTGTAGGAGACGCGATAGACGCTCAAGGAGGCGTCGTACTCGTCGACCCCGGTGCGGTTGTCCAGATGCAGGGTGATCTTCTCCCCCACCGCCAGCTGGTGCCCCTTGGGGAAGGTCAGCAGCAGCTCGTCGTCTGGCTGGATCTCGACCCCGCAGATGTAGACGCCGGTCTCCTTGCCGGCGGGGTCGACATAGGTGGCGGCCACCCCGAGCAGGGGAGAGCCGAGAAAAGAGAGCAGAGAGGGTTGGGAACTCATGGCGCACCTTGGCAAATGTGGGGATCGGCTCCTCAGTGTATCGCGGCCGGCCGGGATTGGCAGGCTCCTCATCCGGGGAGGCAAGCGCTTCAGGCTAGCGACAAACCGTGCTCCATTCTGGCCGGCCCGTCACAAAACCAGCGTATGCGGTGGGCCACCGACACAAAAAAGGCCCCTTGCGGGGCCTTCGAGTGAGATGAGGGGCTGTCTTAACCGGGCTGGGGGCCCGGCAGGGCGGGAGGCTGGGCGGAGT
>NZ_NEVB01000251.1:0-19247 GCF_002259925.1 Aeromonas sp. A35_P
GATGTAGTAGAGGGTTTCCGCCTTCTCACCCGCGTGGATCAGGGTGCTCTTGGCGGGATACTTATGAATGTGGCAGTGCGACAAGAACCATTCCAGGGTGGGATCGCTTTGCGGTTTGCCAATGACCATGAGAATTCCTCTGTAGTGTCTTTTTATGGACTCGTGCGTCCGGGCAAGCTGCCAACCTTGCCATTCCTTGTATTAGTCGCAGTAGGATAAGAGCCTTTGTCTGTGCTGACAAGGCTTTGAGGGCTTTTGCCAGCTCCCCTTGCAACCCCTGCTCAACCCCTGCTGCGCTCCGTTCGCCATTGTAAGGAAGCTGGGGGCATCAGATGTTGATTTTGATCTAGTTAGCCCGGAAGTTCGTGAAAATGGCGGATATGTGCCGCTGTCGCGCTGTCTGGGGTATGCTATGTCGGTCAGATCTGTCGTCATCAAGAGGAAAAGTGAAATGAAAGCCAAGGTCAGCTGGGTGGAAGGCATGAAGTTTGTGGGCGAGAGTGAGTCCGGTCACCAGGTGATCCTGGACGGCGCCAACCCCGGCGAGGGTGCCAGCCCGATGGAGATGATCCTGCTGGCGGTGGGTGGTTGCAGCTCAATTGATGTGGTCTCCATTCTGGAGAAGGCGCGTCAATCCGTGACCGCCTGTCATGTGGAGCTGGCCGGAGAGCGGGCGGACTCGGTACCGCGGGTGTTCGAGAAGATCCACCTCAACTTCGTGGTGACCGGCAAGGGGCTGGCCGAGAAACAGGTGGCCCGCGCGGTGGATCTGTCGATGGAAAAATATTGTTCAGTTTCCCTGATGTTGGAAAAAGCGGTAGAAATTACCCATAGTTATCAAATTGTTGAAGCCTGATAGCCGTGATTATTCCGATCGAATAACGCCATGACATAAGGAAAGTGCAATGAAAAAAATGATAGTGTTGCTCCCCCTGCTGGGACTGGCGGCCTGCAGCATGCCGCAGCCGACCCAATACCAGTTCAGCCAGTACCAGTGTGGTGAAGAGATGCTGGCCGTGACCTATGACGCCCAGGCCGACATGGTGCAGTTCCCCTATGCCGGCGTCTACCACAAGCTGGGCCGGGTCGAGGCGGAGTCCGGTGCCAAGTATTCCGACGGTGTCACCACCTTCTGGAACCAGGAGAAGCAGGCCATCCTCAGCCAGAAAGGGGTAACTCTGCTGACTTGCCAGCGCAAGTGACTGTCATGGTGTGATCGCAACGGCCTGCTTGATGCAGGCCGTTTTGCATTCAAAGGAAGGGATCAGCGGGTGGGCAGGGAGCCGAGCATCTTGGCGGCCAGCTGCCGGCTCAGCTGCTGGCGATCCCCTTCGGCGATGGCCACGTCGCTGGCCAGGGAGATGGCGCTGCTCCACACCGCCTGCTGGGTACGCCGGTCGAGCAGCACGATGGCCAGGGTCCCCTTGCGGGCATCGGCCTTGGCCTGCAGCCCCGGCGTCATGCCGAGGCGGGCGAAGATCTCGCCGTCGCTCAGATCCTTGCTGCCGGCCACCCCGATGGCGACCCAGAGGTCGGCCTCGTCGAGGGGCACGCTCTGCCACCCCTTGCTGCCCAGCGTCTGGTTGACCGCCTGCTGGACCGGCTCCAGCCAGCCCTCGGCGCTGTCGCCGGCATACTGGAACTGCTCGGCCAGCGCATAGCGCGGCGTCGCCCCGAACGGCCAGCTGGCCGCCGGGCGCACCACCATGGTGCCCGCCTCCAGGGTCGGTGCAGCGGGGCCGCTGCTGCAGCCACCCAGCAGGGCGGCCAATCCCACAGAGATAAATGCTAACCGCATCGTCAGCTCCTTGGCTCAGGTGATCTTGCCGGTTTCGAGCAGTTGCTGGATCAGCGGGCGCAGGATCAGCTCCATTGCGAAGCCCATCTTGCCGCCCGGCACCACTATGGTGTTCATCCGTGACATGAAGGACCCGTCGATCATCGACAGCAGGTAGGGGAAGTCCACCTGCTTGATGCCGCGAAACCGTATCACCAGCATACTCTCGTCCAGGCTCGGGATCACCTTGGCGCTGAAGGGGTTGGAGGTGTCCACCGTCGGCACCCGCTGGAAGTTGATGTGGGTGCGGGAGAACTGGGGGGTGATGAAGTTGATGTAGTCATCCATGGAGCGGACGATGGAGTCGGTCACCGCCTCGCGCGAATGACCGCGCTCCGAGGTGTCGCGAATGAGCTTCTGGATCCACTCCAGGTTGACGATGGGCACCACCCCGATGAGAAAGTCCACGTGGCGGGCCACGTTGTGTTCCTCGGTGACCACGCCGCCGTGCAGCCCTTCGTAGAACAGCAGGTCGGTGTCGTTTGGCAGGTTCTGCCAGGGGGTGAAGGTACCCGGCATCTGGTTGAAGGGCACCGCCTCGTCGAAGCTGTGCAGGTAGCGTCGATACTGGCCGCTACCGTTCTGGCCGTACTCCTGGAAGAAGCTCTCCAGCAGGCCGAAGTCGTTCGCTTCGGGGCCGAAATAGCTGATGTGGCGCCCCTGTTCGCGCGCCTTGCGGATCGCCACGTCCATTTCCGGGCGGGTGTAGCGGTGAAAACTGTCCCCTTCCACCACGGCCGCCTGATATCCGAGCTGATGAAACATGGAGCGAAAGGCGATGGTGGAGGTGGAGGTGCCGGCACCGGACGAACCGGTAACCGCAATGATGGGATGCTTGGCCGACATAGAATTCTCTCTTCCTTGGGAGTTTCCGTTATAAGGGCATGTTCCGAGTACGGTCAAGTGTGCGGTCTGACAGTACCACCGCGCAACTGCTTCGCTGGCGTGCCAGCATCGGCGGCAGACGAAAAAAGGGCTGCCATGGCAGCCCTTGCGACAAACAAGAGAAAAACTAGTCTGCCTGCTTGTTGCCGGCCGCAGGCTTGATCCCCACCAGCACGGCCCCCAGCAGGATAAACAGCACCCCGAGCGCCTTGCCCGGCTCCAGCGGCTCGGCGAAGAGCGGGATGTTGACCGCCAGCAGGTAGACCAGCGCATAGCTGGTGCTGAGCAGGGGGTAGGCGATGTTGAGCGGGGTGGAGTGCAGCGCCGCCAGCCAGCAGAGCAGCGACAGGGCGTAGCAGCCGATGCCGGCCAGGATCACCAGCAGCGGCAGCGGCTGGGCCAGCATCACGGCAAGATCCGGCTGCCAGGTCGGCAGCTGGATCGCCCCCCACTTCATGCCGAGCTGGGCCACCGTTACCAGCACTATGCTGCCGAGCACGTAGAGATACCCCTTCAGCGCCTGCTGATGGCCGCCGCTCATAGCAAACCTCCCAGCAGCAGGGCGCCCACTATGATGGCGCCCACCCCCAGCCAGTTGTGATAGCTGATCTGCTCGTGAAAGAACAGTCTGGAGCCCACCAGCACCAGCACCAGATTGATGCTGAGCATGGGGTAGGCCATGCCGAGCGGCAGCCTCTGCAGCAGGTAGATCCAGAGCAGCATGCCGCTGCCGAGGGCCGCCACGCTGGCGATGAGCCAGGGGGAACGCAGCTTCTGCCAGTGGTTGCAGGGGTGGCGCTGCCAGCTGATGACCGCCTGCTTTTGCAGCATCTGGCCGCTGCAGGTCAGCAGACACACCAGCAACAGCAGCAGTATGTCCATCACTGGGCCCCGTGGTAGATGAGCAGGGTCAGCCGGTGGCTGACGATGGTCTCGTCGGCAGGGGGCACGGGCCCGGTGTTGCCGTCGCGATCCGTCTTCATCAGCAGGGCTACCTGGCCATTTTTACGCGCCTCTGCCAGCCAGGCCGGGAAGTCGGCGCGGGCCACGTAGCGCCCCGCCGCATCCGGGTAGCCGAGGCCGTAATGCACCTCGCCCTTGCTGTCGAACAGGTTGATCTCGCTGCGCCGGGTGCCCCAGGCGAGGGAGGAGGCCAGCCCGACGTCGTTGGCCAGCAGGGTGCCTGACTTCATCAGCACGGCCTGATTGGCCTCGATGAAGCGCTCCGGCAGCTTGGAGTCGATCAGCGATTGCGGCAGTGCCCAGGGCAGGCCGATGGCCAGCACCATGGGGCAGAGCGCGCTCAGGGTCCAGCGCTGGTTGATGGCTTTGAGCTGAACGAAGCCAAGCAGACTCCAGCCGGCAAAGATGACCATGGCCACCGCCAGCGCACCGTGATCCTCCTCGCCGTAGACGGCGTGGCGGGGGGAGAAGGCCAGCACCGCCAGCACGATCAGGCAGATGAGGCCGAACAGGCCGTTCAGCCAGGCGTTGATCTTGAAGGCCCGCTCTTTCCCCTCCTGGAGCAGATCGACGGCGCTGGCGGCCATCAGCATGGCCAGCGGGGCGAAGCAGGGCAGTATGTAGGTGAGCAGCTTGCCCTTGGCCACGCTGAAGAAGAGGAAGGGCAACACCACCCAGGCCAGCAGGTAGAGGGTCTCCGGGCTTATCTTGCGCTCCTGCCAGCCCTTGCGCAGGGCGCCGGGCAGCAGGCCGAGCCAGGGCAGGGTGCCGAGCAGCCCCATGGGCAGGTAGTACCAGAACGGCGCCTTGTGCTGGGCGTTGTCGGCGGCGAAGCGCTGGATGTGCTCAACCCAGAAGAAGTAGTGCCAGTAGTCCGGTTCGCGCAGGTGCACGGCGATGGCCCAGGGCGCCGCCAGCACGGCCGCGCTCAGGATCGCCAGCGGCCCGAAGCGCACCAGCTCGAGCAGACGGCGTTGATAGATGACGTAGGGCACTATGACCACCACCGGCACCGCCAGGGCGATGAAGCCCTTGGTGAGAAAGCCCATGCCGCAGGCGAGGCCGAACAGCAGATAGCCGCCGACCCGGCTGGCAAGGGAGCCCTCCTTGCGGATGATGTAGAAGCTCACCATGGCGGCGTTGAGCCAGAGGGTCACCATGGCGTCCAGCACGCTGTAGGTGCCGATGTCGTAGACGATCAGCAGCGACAGATAGATGAGTCCGGCGAGGAACGCCTTGCGCCGGCACTGCCACAACTGCAGGGCGAACCAGAAGATGAGCACGGCACTGAGGCCGGTGGCGGCGGCCGAGGCGAAGCGCACGCCGAAGTTGGTGTCACCGAACAGCTGCTGGCTGATGCTGTTGAACCAGTAGCCGGCGATGGGCTTCTCGAAGTAACGCAAGCCCAGGAAATGGGGGACGACCCAGTCTCCGGTGCTCACCATCTCCCGGCTTATCTCGGCGTAGCGGTTTTCGTCCGGACTCCAGAGCGGCCGCTGGTCGAGCGGCAGCAGGTAAAAGAAGAGAAAGAACAGGGGCAGGGCCCACTTGGTCAACGTCATGACATCCTCTGTTGCATGGTGTGATTAGCGCTATGGTTAGTCCTGCCACCCGAGGTGGCGTCATTCATCTCAGGCCTCGGCCTTGCAGCCGAGCCAGCCCTCCCGTCCGGGCAGGGCGCCGCGTACCAGCCGGCCGGTGGGCAGCGTGGTCGGGTCGGATGGTAACAGATCCCCGAGCGGCACGAAGCGGATGCCGCGCGCCCTGGCGTCGCCGAGCAGGGCATTGAACTGATCCGCCATCACGATCCCTTCCACTTCGGCGTGGATGGTGTAGACGTGGGGGCCCTGCGCCGGCGGGGTCGCCAGCTGATCCAGCAGAAAACGGTTGAAACCGTCGACCGTCACCTGATGGCCCACCACCTCGTCGAAGGTGGGCAGGTTGACCGGGATCTGCGGGGTGCCGGGACGACCATCCTGCAGCAGGGGCCGAAACAGGCCGCTGCCGCGACAGTCGCTGTTGTAGCGAAAACCGAACTGCTCCTTGGCCTGGGTGGTGAGCGGGTCGGCCCGCCAGCCGGCGGCGGCGGAGCAGTCCACTTCGCGTCCCAGGATCTGATTGAGCGCATCCACCCCGAGCCGGATCTGGCGAGTCAGCTCGGCTTCGTCCCAGCGCCCGGTGTTGGCCTGCCAGCCGTGGTGATCCCAGGCGTGCAGCCCCACCTCGTGACGGGCGCTGTCGGTGTCGCGCATCAGGGAGCCGAGCTGCTTGCCGATGGACTTGCCGGGCCAGGCGGTGCCGGCCAGCAGGATGTCCAGCCCATAGAGGGATGCTGCGTTGGAGCGCAGCATCTTCAGTAGAAAGCGGGGTTTTAGCAGGCGCCACAAGTGGCGCCCCATGTTGTCCGGTCCGACCGAGAAGAAGAAGCTCCCCTTGACCTGATGCTTGTCGAGCAGTTGCAGCAGGCGGGGCACCCCGTCACGGGTCCCCCTGAAGGTATCGACGTCGATCCGCAGACCTACCTCAGTCATGCTCGACTCCCGAGGTGACCGCTCCTTGCAGGAAGAAGTCCAGGGTGTTGCCTATGGTCTCTTCCATCTCGATGGTCGGTTCCCAGTCCAGCAGGCGGCGGGCATTGGCGATGCTCGGCCGGCGGTGGGAGACATCCTGATAGCCGTCACCGTAGAAGGACTTGCTCTCCACCAGCTTGAAGCCGGCGAACGGCGGGAACTGGTCGCGCAGCGGGTGAGCCTCGAACTTGGCGAGCAGGATCTCGGCCATCTGCTGGATGCTGGCCTCGTTGTCCGGGTTGCCGATGTTGATGATCTGGCCGTCGCAGCGGTTCTCCTTGTTTTCGATGATGCGAAACAGGGCCTCGATGCCGTCCTCGATGTCGGTGAAGCAGCGCTTCTGGGCGCCGCCGTCCACCAGCTGGATCGGGGTGCCGTCAACCAGGTTGAGGATCAGCTGGGTGATGGCGCGGGAGCTGCCGATGCGGGCAGAGTCCAGGCTGTCCAGACGCGGCCCCATCCAGTTGAAGGGACGGAACAGTGTGAAGTTGAGCCCCTCTTTCTTGCCGTAGGCCCAGATGACGCGGTCCAGCAGCTGCTTGGAGACCGAGTAGATCCAGCGCTGCTTGTTGATGGGGCCGACGATGAGGCGGGAGCTGTCTTCATCGAAGCTGTGATCGTCGCACATCCCGTACACCTCGGAGGTGGAGGGGAAGATGATGCGCTTGTGGTACTTCACGCAGTAGCGGACGATCTTGAGGTTCTCCTCGAAGTCGAGCTCGAACACGCGAAGCGGGTTGCGGGTGTACTCGATGGGGGTGGCGATGGCCACCAGCGGCAGGATCACGTCGCACTTCTTGATGTGATACTCGATCCACTCGGTGTGGATGCTGATGTCCCCCTCCACGAAGTGGAAGTTGGGGTGACCGATGAAACGATCCACCGCACTGGAGCCGATGTCGAGGCCATAGACCTCGTAGCCGCCATCCTGGAGCAGGCGCTCGGTCAGGTGGTTGCCGATGAAGCCGTTGACGCCGAGGATCAGCACCCGGGTCAGCCGCGCCTTGCGCAGGGCATTGCTCGCCTTGGCGCCGACCTTCATCCCTTCCACCAGCCCCAGTTCGCGGGCCAGCTGGGCGCCGCGTACATAGAGCCCCCCTTCGGCCTGACCGGCCACGATCTCCAGCACCCCTTCACCGCAGGCGATGCGCAGCGGCTCCTGGCTCAGGATGGTGCCCGGCTGCTTGTCGCTCTGCTGGGCCAGCCAGTGGCTCTTCCACACCGTCAGCTTGCGATCGCCGGCGAAGCTGAAGGCGCCCGGGTAGGGCTGAGTGACGGCGCGCACCAGGTTGTGCAGTTCGCGGGCCGGGCGGTGCCAGTGCAGCTCGCCATCGGCCGGGGTGCGGCGGCCATAGTAGCTGGCCTTGCTCTCATCCTGCGGGGTGAGGCGGATGTCGCCGGCGCGCAGCTTGGGCAGCTCCTGCTCCAGCAGCGCCCGAGCGGCGAGGCGCACCTTGCCGTGCAGGGTCAGCGCGGTGTCGTCGTCGGCAATGGCTACCGCCTGCTGGGCGACAATGGCGCCGGCATCGGGCTTGGCGGTCATCTGGTGCAGGGTGATGCCGGTCTCGGTCTCGCCGTTGACCAGGCACCAGTTGATGGGCGCGCGGCCGCGGTAGGCGGGCAGCAGGGAGCCATGCAGGTTGAAGGCGCCGACGGTCGGGATGTCGAGGATCGCCTGCTTGAGCATGTTGCGGTAGTAGAAGGAGAAGAGGGCCTGGGGCGCCATCTCCTGAATGCGCTCGATCCAGAGCGGGTGGTTCACGTCCTCGGGGGAGTAGACCGGCAGGTTGTGTTCGGCGCAGAGCTGGGCGACCGAGCCGAAGAAGCGGTTCTCGCCCGGATCGTCGGCGTGGGTGAAGACGGCCTGGATCTCGTAGCCTGCCTCGAGCAGGGCCTCGATGCCGGTGCAACCGATATCGTGATATGCAAAGACGACGACTTTCATTGTTCAGCTTCCTGTTGCGAAGGGGTGGTGGCGGTGCGCACGATCCGGTGGATGAAGTAGCGGGGACGGGCGCGCACGTCTGTGTACATGCGGCCTATGTACTCTCCCAGCAGCCCCATGCCCAGCAGCTGCACGCCGACAAAGGTGAAGAGAATGGCAAAGAGGGTGAAGACGCCATCGGCGGCCCAGTCGGCGCCCAGAATGAGGCGCATCAGGATCAGCAGGATGGAGAAGGTAAAGCCGATGCCCGCCACCACGCTGCCGACGATGCTGAGCAGACGCAGCGGGGTGGTGGTCATGCAGGTGACCAGGTCATACATCAGGTTGATGAGGTGCATCAGCCCGTATTTGGACTCGCCGTGAGCCCGCTCGGCATGGCCCACTTCCAGCTCTATGGTGCGGCGGGCGAAGCTGTTGGCCAGGATGGGGATGAAGGTGCTGCGCTCCTGGCAGCAGAGCATGGCGTCGATGATGTGGCGGCGATAGGCTCGCAGCATGCAGCCGTAGTCGCTCATGTGCACGCCGGTGGCCTTTTGCACCGACTTGTTGATGAGCTTGGAGGCGGTTTTGCGAAACCAGGAGTCCTGGCGGTTGCGGCGCATGGTGCCCACCACGTCGTAGCCCTGCATGGCGGCTTCCACCAGGCGGGGGATCTCCTCCGGCGGGTTCTGCAGATCCGCATCCAGGGTGATCACCAGATCTCCCTTGGCGGTCTCGAAGCCGGCCATGATGGCGGCGTGCTGGCCGTAGTTGCGGTTGAGCAGCACCCCGACCAGCTTGCTGCCCTCGCGGGCGGCGGCTTCGCTGATGAGCTCGGTTGAGCCGTCGTGGCTGCCGTCGTCGATGAGGATCACCTCGTAATCCTGCGACAGCTGATCACAGGCGGCGGTGACCCGGCTCAGCAGCACGGGCAGGCTGGCCTCCTCGTTGTAGACGGGGATGACCACCGAAACCAGCTTGATGTCAGTGTTGTTCACGTTGCATTACTCCAATATGTCGATAAGGGCTGCGACCACGCGGTCAACGTCGGCCAGCGTCATGTCCGGGAAGAGTGGCAGGGTGCACAGGCGTGAGGAGTTCCACTCGGTATGGGGCAGGCTGAGGGTCGGGTAGCGTTCGCGGTAGTACTTCTGGGTATGGGCTGCCCGAAAGTGCAGACCGGTGCCGATGCCGCGCTCCTGCAGCGCCTGCATCAGCTGATCCCGATCGAGGCCGCAGCGCTCGGGGTCGACCCGCACCATGAACAGGTGCCAGGCGTGCAGGTGGGGGTAGCCTGGCACGGCGAGCGGTGCCAGCGGCAGGCCGGCCAGCCGCTCCTGGTAGCGGGCCACCAGTTCGGCCCGTTTGGCATTGAGCTCGGGCAGGCGCGCCAGCTGCACCAGGGCGATGGCGGCGTTGATGTCGGCCAGGTTGTACTTGAAGCTAGGGGTGATCACCTCCGCCTGCGGCTTGCGGCCCAGGCTCATGCGATCAAAGGCATCCACTCCCAGGCCGTGGAATTTGAGCATCCGCACCTTGTCTGCCAGCGCCTTGTCGTCGGTCACCAGCATGCCCCCTTCGGCGCAGGTCATGTTCTTGATGGCGTGGAAGGAGAATATGGCGGTGCCGCTGGCGCCGATCCAGCGCTCCCGGTAGCGGGTGCCGACCGCGTGGGCGGCATCCTCGATGACCGCAATACCGTGCCGGCCGGCCAGCTCGAGGATGGGGTCCAGGTCGATGGGGGCGCCGGCATAGTGCACCGGGATGATGGCCTTGGTCCTGGCGGTGATGAGCGGGGCGATCAGCTCGGCGCTGGTCATCAGGGTATCCGGGTCCACGTCGACGAAGACTGGCTCGGCCCCCAGCAGGGTGATGATGTTGATGGTGGAAACCCAGGTCTGTGAGGGGGTGATCACCTCGTCTCCCGGGCCTATGCCCAGCGCCATCAGGGTGACGTGCATGCCGGCGGTGGCGGAGCAGAGGGCGACGGCATGCTGGCAACCGAAGGTATGGCAGAATTGCTGCTCCAGCTCATGATTCTTCGGGCCCGTGGTGATCCAGCCCGATTTCAATACATCACAGACAGCACTTATCTCGGCATCGCCCATGGCTGGCCGTGAAAATGGCAGAAAATCTTGCATATGAGATCCAACAAAGAATATTAATCAGCGCCCACGAAATTGGGCTCCCCCAAACGGTTTTACTCAACATACGGATATAAAAGCGGGCCTGCAATGGTCCAGAAACAGCTGGTAACAATTAACTGGTGCGGACATCTTAGGTAATGTGATAAATATTTATAACCCCCCAAACTCTTTGTTTTTCCAAATTACAAATTCTCTGACATTTTGGTTGTATCAATATGAACATTACTGTATTTGGAAGTGGCTACGTGGGCCTGGTTCAGGCCACCGTGCTGGCCGACGTCGGTCACCAGGTCATCTGTGTCGATGTCGATGAACAGCGGGTGGCTGCCCTGATGGACGGTCATGTCCCCATCTATGAACCCGGGCTCGACACCCTGCTGCAACGCAACATCAAGAGCGGCGCCCTGGTGTTCACCACGGATGCCGTACAGGCTGTCGAACACGGTGATGTGCAGTTTCTGGCGGTGGGGACGCCACCGGGGGAAGATGGCTCCGCCGACCTGCGTCATGTGCTGACGGTGGCCGAGACCATCGCCCTGCATCGTGACCGGCCCGTCATCATAGTCAACAAGTCCACCGTGCCGGTGGGCACCGCCGACAAGGTGACCGCCAGGGTGAAGGCCATCTTGCAACAGCGGGATAAGTCGTTCGCCTTCGACGTGGTTTCCAACCCCGAATTTCTGAAAGAGGGCTCCGCCATCCAGGACTGCCTGCGGCCGGATCGCATCGTGGTCGGGACGACCAACGAGGCCTCCCGCCAGCTGATGCGCGAGCTCTACGAGCCGTTCAACCGCAACCACGACCGTATCCTGTTCATGGATGTGCGCAGCGCCGAGCTGACCAAGTACGCCGCCAACTGCATGCTGGCCACCAAGATAAGCTTCATCAACGAGATGGCCGGCCTGGCCGAGCGGGTCGGGGCCGACATCGAGATGGTGCGCCAGGGGATAGGTTCGGATCAGCGCATCGGCTATCAGTTCATCTACCCCGGCTGTGGCTATGGTGGCTCCTGTTTTCCAAAGGATGTCAAAGCCTTGCTGGCCACGGCCCAGGAGCTGGAGTACGACACTCCGTTGATCCGGGCGGTGGAGCGGGTCAACGAATTGCAGAAATCACGGCTGTTTCAGCTGCTGTCAGCGTTCTTCCTGGCGGAAGGGGAGACCCTGGCCGGCAAGACCATCGCCCTGTGGGGGCTGGCGTTCAAGCCCAACACGGACGACATGCGCGAGGCGCCGAGCCGGGCCCTGATGGAGGCGCTGTGGCAGGCCGGTGTGACCGTACAGGCTTATGATCCCGAGGCGATGCAGGAGGCCCAGCATATCTACGGCAACTGCGACAAGCTGCGCTTGATGGGTACCAAGGAGGCTGCGCTGTTTGGGGCGGATGCTCTGGTGATCTGCACCGAGTGGAACCACTTCAAGGCTCCCAACTTTGCCGCCATCAAGCAGGCGTTGAAGTGTCCCCTGATCGTGGACGGTCGCAATCTGTTTGATCCTGGCCGCATGAAAGATCATGGGTTCCATTATTACGCCATCGGCCGGGGTGAATCGGTAATGAAATAACAACAGGTAATATCAGGCCGCCATCAATAATCATCTGCATGGCGGACTAATCTGCTGGGTATTGGCTGAAACGAGATATAGTTCTCACTATTTTTATGGTTAGTGCGAGCTGTTGTCATAATAATTTAATATTGTGATCTACTTCGCTTTATTTATTCTATTTTGTCGATATGGCCCGGCGCTTAATTATTGCGGTCACTCATGTCATTATCCGCTGCCGGGGAGAGAGGACTGGCCGCGCTAGGGCCCTGGGTGTTTGCAGAACCGGCATGAACAAGATTTGGCAAGGTGGCAGCAATGCCAGTCAACATGGCCCTGCGCAGTTGCGCAGGGCCATGTTGTTTTATCGGGTGCAGGGAGATCCGGCGGGAACAGACAGGGAGAAGGGCTGCCAGGGTGGCAGGCCCGCAACGGCGATGGGCAGGCTATTGCTGTAGGTCGTCCACCTGCGCCCTGTCGAGGGTCGCCTTGGGCACTATGTTCACGCTTTCGTGCAGTTCGCTGTACACGATCACCGCCACGCCCTGCTGCAGCTGAGCTCTGACATCGTCGACCTTGTCGGCCAGACTGACATCCTGTTCGCCATACTCGGTGCCTTCCTGCAGCACGAAGTGCTCGAGCAGGTTGTTGAGGGTGTCTGCATCCAGCTCTTGCCAGGGGATTATCATGGTTTCATCTTCCGTTACCAGAGAACGGGTATTGTCTATCTGTGGTCGGCCAGCGCAAGGGATTTATCTGGCCGCCCGCCGATGAGGTGAGAGAGCGGCCGCCATGGCTACCGGCTCGTACCTTGAGTCTGCTCCTGCAGCCACTGGCTGATCCGCTCCTCCAGCCAGAATCTTGGCCGCCAGGGCGTACCGTGCAGAAAGCCCACGTGGCCGCCCCACCGGCTCAGCTCGTAACGCACCATGGGGGAGAGCTGCTCCGCCTGCGGGATCACCGCGTCGGTCATGAAGGGATCGTCGGCGGCATGGATCACCAGGGTGGGGATGGGGATCTGCGCCAGCATCCCCAGACCTGAGCAGCGCTGGTAGTAGTGAGCGGCGCTGTCAAAACCGTGCAGCGGCGCCGTGACTTGTTCGTCGAAGTCGCGCAGGGTGGCGATGGCGCGCACCTGCTGCGGCTGCCAGCGGGCGCTAGCCGCCGCCTGCTGCCGGATCTTCTGCTGCAGGTTGTGGCGCATGGTGCGCAGCAGATAGCTCTGATAGACCCGCGAGAAGCCCTGATTGACCCGATCGGCGCAGCTATCGAGCCGCAGCGGCGCCGAGATCACCACCGCCGCCTTCAGCTCGCGCGGGCAGGCGCGCGCCAGCAGATTGACCAGCATGTTGCCCCCCAGCGAATAGCCGATGGCGATGAGCGGCTTGCCGGGAAAGCGGCGGCCGAGCTCGGCGATCACCGCTTGGGCATCCTCGATGGCACCGGAGTGATAGGCCTGCAACAGCCGGTTTGGCTCGCCGCTGCAGCCGCGAAAGTGCATCAGCACCGCTTCGTTGCCCTGGCGCTGCAGGTGAGCGAACAACCCCTTGGCATAGTGGGAGTGAATGCTCCCCTCCAGCCCGTGAAACAGCACGATGAGCGGTCGCTCATCCTGGCTTGTCTCGCCGCTCCAGGCGAGATCGACGAAGTCGCCGTCCGCCAGCTCGAAGCGCTCGGCCACAAAGCGGGCCGGTTGGCGGCGCAGCCACTTGGGCAAAATGGTTTGCAGGTGGGGATTGCGCGCCCACCAGGGGGCGTGAAAGTGGCTTTCGATCAGCATGCTGGGTCCGGGACAGAAAAGGAAACGGCGAGCAGCCTGGCAGCTCGCCGTCGGGATCAGGCCGGCAGGCTGTCGTGGTGCTCGGCACCGCGCAGCATGGCCTGGATCAGCTCGTTGGCTTCAAACTTGGTCAGCGCCTCGTGGGCACCCACCTGGTGGGCCCGCTCCACGCTGATCTCGCTCGAGAGCGAGGTGTGCAGGATGATGTAGGCACCCGCCAGTTTGGCGTCGCTCTGCACCTCGAAGGCCAGCTCATAGCCGTCCAGCCCCGGCATCTCGATGTCGCTCACCAGGATGTCGATGGGGGTCTTCTGGGCGGCCCGGGTCTGCATCAGGGTCAGCGCATCCTTGCCGTTGGTGCACACCTCGTAGGGGATGTTGATGTAGTCCAGTGCCGCCATCAGCTGGCGGCGGGCGACCGAGGAGTCGTCCACCAGCAGGATCCGCATCGGCTTGATCCGCTCCCGTTGCACATCGGTCAACACCGGATAGAGGTGGCTGGGGTCGTCCGGGTAGACCCGGGAGAGGATCAGCTCCACGTCCAGCAGCTGGATCAGCTGGTCATTGACCCGGGTCACGCCGGTCACGAACACGTTGTGACCGAGGGAGGCGGGGGGCGGCGCTATGTCGCGCCAGTTGCATTCGGTGATCTTGTCGATACCGCGCACCAGAAAGCCCACCAGGGTGCGGCGGCAGTCGGTGATGATGATGAAGCAGTGCGGCATCTCTTCCTGGCTGATCGGGCGATAACCCACCGCCATGGCCATGTCGATCACCGGGATGGTTGTGCCACGCATGCTGGCGGCACCGAGCACGGTTGGGTGCGAGTGCGGCATGGCCGTCAGCTGGGTGTAGGGCACTATCTCTTTTACCTTGAGGGTGCCGATGGCGAAGGATTGCTTGGCCGAGAGATGAAACAGCAACATGCCCTGGGATTGGTTGGCCTTGCTTTTCATGGCAGATGTCCTGTGAGTCAAAACGGTATCAGTCGATTCAGGCCCCTAGCATAAAGGATTATAGGAGAAATGGCCCTTCCGTTATTAACGACCGTTTGCCGTAAAACTGGACTCATTTTATCCATTTATTGCGGCGATCCGCCCTGTTGCGAAGCGCCGGGGGCCGAGCTGCGAGGGGGCGGTCAGACCGCGAGCAGGGTCGCCAGCGGGCAGCCGAGCCACTGCTGGCAGGCGCGATCGAGGGCGCTCTCATCCTCGTAACCGAGCTTGCTCGCCACCTGAGGAGCCTTGCTGCCACTTTTGAGCAGACGCACCGCCTGCAGCAGCTGCCACTGCGCCCGCAGGGCATCGGCCGCCAGTGCCGGCTCGTTGAGACCGCGCTGCGCCAGCGCCTGCTGCCATGCCTCGTTGCCGCCAGCCTGGCCTCCGGCCAGCCCCTGCCAGGCAGTCTGCAGCCCAACATCCGCCTGTGGCTGGATGGGGCAGCCCTGCAGCTCGTCCTGCAGTACCTGCAACCGGTGACCGTAGGCGCCGTGCCAGTCGCGGGGGCGCTGCCAGTCGGCCAGGCTGTCGAACAGGGGATCCAGCAGCGGGCCGGGTTGCAGCCATCCCGCCTGGGCGGGCTGGTCGACACGCACCGAGCAGGTCAGCAGATCGTAACGGCAGCCGGCCAGCGGGCTGAACGCGGCCAGGGCATCGGCACAGAGCCAGAAGTGGCTTCCCGCCGTCAGCAGCAGCTCATGGGCGCCGAGTCGCAGCAGCGCCGCACCCCGTGCAATCCGCAGCAGTTGCCCTGCCGGCACGCGTTTGCGAACGCCGACTTGCAGATGGGGGGTGAAAAAATGCTGATGTTCGATGGCGTGATGCATGTAAAAACCCTGATATGATGCTGCCCGGAGGTAACGAAAATGGAAACCAGACGTAAAAAACGCTTCATTGCCGGGGCTGTCTGCCCGGCGTGCGGCAAAATGGACACCATGATGCTGTATATGGAGCATGGAGTCGAGAAGGTGACCTGCGTCGAGTGCGGAGACACCCAGGTGCAGACCGAGGCCGAGGTGGCCAGGGTGACCCGTGAGACCGAGCAGGTGATCGGGGTTTTTCGCCCGGAATAATGGAGGGGTAGAGCGTGGACTGTACCTATCCCTCGGGCTGATGGCGGTCGCCGGCCTGCACGGGCCAGCGAGCCGCTCACTCCCATGAGTGCTGGCCAACGGGATGGCGGGCGGCTTTGCATTGCCATCCCCTGCTGACTTTTTCATCACGACCGAGCCGGGCCCACCATATGCTTGTCTGCCTTTTTGAGGTATTCTGGGCCCGTTTTTTTCTATCCGCAGGATCCCTGACATGAAAGTAGCTCCCCTGAGCGTGGTTACGCTGGAATACACGGTCACCGACGAACACGGTGAAGTCATCGACACCACTGTCGGTAAAGAGCCTCTGGTGTATCTGCACGGTACCCGTTATCTGGTCTCCGGCCTCGAAGCCGAGCTGGAAGGGCGCAGCGTGGGCGAGGCGTTCGACGTCACCCTGACGCCGAGCCAGGCCTATGGCGAGTACGACGAGAACCTGGTGCAAGAAGTACCGGGCGAGCTGTTCGACGGCATGGAAGTGTCTGAAGGGGATACTTTTGTGGCCGAGACCGACGAAGGCCACCGTCCGGTGACCGTGGTCGAAGTGTCCGAAGAGTTCGTCAAGGTGGATGGCAACCATCCGCTGGCCGGCGTGACCCTGGGCTTCAAGGTCGAGATCAAGGACGTGCGCGCCGCCACTGCCGAAGAGCTGGCCCACGGCCACGTGCACGGTGCCGGTGGTTGCGGTCACGACCATGGCCACGACCACGATCATGGTCACGACCATGAGCACGGCGGTTGCTGCGGCGGTGGCCATCACGGCCACGATCACGGTCATGACCACGGCGACGACCATGGTCACGGCGGCTGCTGCGGTGGCGGCGGTTGCGGTGGCAAGGGCCATCAGCACTGATCACGGCATGGCCGATGATAAAAAAACCCGCGCCTGGCGCGGGTTTTTTTATGGCTGCGCACTCAGTAGTGCGGCGGTGGGGTCTCTTCGGCCATGCTGGCGATCTGGCTTGGCTGCACGCTCTGCAGCTTGTCCATCAGCAGCTGGATCCGATGCTTGAGCCGATCCAGCTCGCGCCCCTGGGTGGTGACCTCCTCGTTGAGTTGCTCCACCGTGTATTCGGCGAAGGCGAGGCGGCTTTCCAGGGTTTCGAGGCGATCGTTTAATTGCTGACTCATGGGCCTTTTGGTCCTTACTTGATAGTCCAGATTTCGGCCAGGCCGCTGGAGCTGGCACTGACAAGGTTGCTATTGTCGCGCAAAGCCACGCCGTAGACCACTGCGCTCGGCGGTTTCACCTTGGGATGGGGCGAGACGCGCCAGCTCTGCAGCAGGCTGCCGTCGCTCACCTGCCACAGGGAGAGCTGGCGGGAGGGGGCGCCGGTGATGAGCCACTTGCCGTCGTTGGCAAAGCGCGCCGTGGTGTAGACCTCGAAGCGGTGATCGAATTGCAGCCGGCTCAGCTCCTTGCCGGTTGTCAGATCCCAGATGCTGGCCTGGCGGCTGTCGGCGGTGAAGGCGAGCCGTCCGCTCGGGTCGAGTCGGGCCAGTACCACCCGGCCGGCGTGGTTGAAGCGCCACACCACCTGGCCGCTGCGGGTATCCCACAGGTAGGCGCTGTAGTCGTTGCCGCCGGTGAGGGCGTAACGGCCGTTGGGGGAGATGTCGACTGTGTTGACCTGCTCGGTGTGGCCGAGGAATTGCAATCTGCGGCCGGTGCGGGTGTCCACCACCTCCGCCTTGCCGTCTTCCCGGCCGATCAGCACCTGGCGGCCGTCGGCGGAGAGGGCGATGTCCCTCAGCCTGGATTCAGGAAGCGAATAGTAGCCTTGGGACTGGCCATCCTTGAGGCGCCAGACTCCGAAGGTATTCAGGCTGGCGGTCACGGCGTGGCTGTTGTCCGCCGAGAAGCGGGTAATGATGACGAAGTCGTCCGGATTGTCGGACTGGCGCCAGCGCCAGCGCTCCTTGTCCTGCTCCAGGTCCCACACTACCGTGCCCTGGCCCAGGCTGGAGACGATGGCCTGTTTGCCGTCACTGGTCAGATCGGCGCTCAGCAGCCCCTGGCTGGCGAGGGTCAGTTGCCGGTCTGGCGATGAGCTCTGTTCGCAGCCTGTCAGTATCAGGCAAACCGCGACGAGATAAATGGCACTTTTTATCATTTTTCCTGTCTCATGCTTTCGTTACCTGCGATCACGGCGTTAGTATAAGGCGCTTATCACGATAAACCTCTCATTTCACGAAGGAACCGAGAGCGGTATTTAGAGTTTTGGAGAAACTGATGAACAATTTTCTGAAGGTGTCCCTGTTGGCTGCGGCGGTTGCCGTAGGTCTGACTGCTTGCCAAAAAGACGAGAAGACTGCTGCGAATACCGCAGAGGTCAAGGCAGAAGCCAGCAAGCCGGCAGAGGCCCCCAAGGCTGACGCCAAGAGCTTTGAAGAGCAATCCGGCTATGCAATTGGCCTCTCCATGGGTCGTTATATCGCCAATACCCTGGAGCGCCAGCAGGAGCTCGGCATCAAGCTGGACAATGCCGTGATCCTGAAGGGCGTCACCGACGGTCTGGGCAAAGAAGCCAAGATGACCGACGAGGATATCCAGAAGGTTCTGCAGCAATACGATGCCAAGATCAACGAGTTGACCAAGGCCAAGGCTGACAAGGATGCGGTGGAGAACCTGAAGAAGGGTGAAGAGTACCTGGCTGCCAACGCCAAGAAAGAGGGCGTGAAGAGCACCGAATCCGGCCTGCAATACCAGGTCGAGAAGATGGGTACCGGCGCCAAGCCGAAGGCCACCGACATCGTCAAGGTACACTACACAGGTACCCTGACCGACGGCACCAAGTTCGACAGCTCCGTCGATCGCGGCGAGCCGGCCACCTTCCCGCTCAACCAGGTGATCCCGGGTTGGACCGAAGGCGTGCAGCTGATGCCGGTCGGTTCCAAGTTCAAGTTCTTCCTGCCGTCCAAGCTGGCCTATGGCGAGCACGGTGCAGGCTCCATCCCGGCCAACGCCGTGCTGGTGTTCGACGTTGAGCTGCTGGCCATCGAGAAGCCGGCTGCCGATGGCGAGAATGCCAAGAAGTAAACGGCCCGCGTTGAAAAAACGGCTCCTTAGGGAGCCGTTTTTGCTTGTATATCCTGCCGAATGGCGGGATAAAAGAGAGAGTCGCCAACTGTGCTAAGATGGCGAAATAGACAACAAAATCAATCCTGATTACCCATGACCCTCAGCCAGCTTCAAGAGCCGATATGGCATCGGAGGGCTTGCCACGACTGCATGCCCCAATTCAACCAACATGCTTTTGAGGTCAAAACGATGATTAAACCGGAAGCAGTATTCAGCAAGATGTCTCGGTAAATGCTTCGCTCCGAGCGTATGGCAACTGCCCCGCAGCGAGTTCTTCACATTCCCTATCATCGTGTTTACCCAGTTGAATGCCGGATGATCCAGCAAGTCAAGGTTGCCCCCGGTGACAACACCCAGGTGCTCACAATTGGCCTCCTTCACCGCCCTGAAACAGGCCAATCCATCGGATATCACCGCGCTACCACTGGC
>NZ_NEVB01000252.1:0-18960 GCF_002259925.1 Aeromonas sp. A35_P
GTTTGCACCATCCTGGCGGAAACTAGTCTGCACCATCCCTCTTTTAATTACAGCTATTTTACCAAATAAACAATATCAATTAGTACATTTGCTAATAAAAAGCGCCTCCCTTGGGAGGCGCTTTTCAGTTCAGTACAAAGCAATCAGGAATTACAGGGACTCTGCGGTCGCAACCACATTTTCCACGGTAAAGCCGAATTCCTTGAACAGCAGCTCGGCCGGCGCGGACTCACCGAAGGAGCGCATGCCGATGATCTTGCCGCCAAAGCCCACGTACTTGTACCAGTAGTCGGCGATGCCGGCTTCGATGGCCACACGCTTGGTGACGGAGGACGGCAGCACGGACTCCTTGTACTCGGCGGATTGAGCGTCGAATACGTCGGTAGACGGCAGAGAGACCACGCGCACGGCACGGCCCTTGGCAGTCAGCTGCTCATAGGCGGCCACGGCCAGTTCCACTTCGGAACCGGTGGCGATCAGGATCAGCTCCGGCGTACCGGCGCAATCCTTCAGCACGTAGCCACCCTTGGCGGTGTCGGCCAGCTGCTGGGCGCTGCGGTCCATCTGGGCCAGGTTCTGACGAGAGAAGATCAGAGAGGTCGGGCCGTCGGTACGCTCGATGGCGTGTTTCCAGGCGATGGCAGATTCAACCTGGTCACAGGGACGCCAGGTGCTCATGTTCGGGGTCAGACGCAGGGAGGCGATCTGCTCGACCGGCTGGTGAGTCGGACCATCTTCACCCAGACCGATGGAGTCGTGGGTGTAAACGAAGATGGAACGCTGCTTCATCAGGGCAGCCATGCGCAGGGCGTTGCGGGCGTACTCCATGAACATCAGGAAGGTGGCGCCGTAGGGGATGAAACCACCGTGCAGGGCGATACCGTTCATGATGGCGGACATGCCGAACTCGCGTACACCGTAGTGGATGTAGTTGCCGGAGGCATCGTCGTTGGTCAGGGACTTGGAACCGGACCACATGGTCAGGTTGGACGGCGCCAGGTCAGCGGAGCCACCCATGAACTCCGGCAGCAGCTTGCCGAACGCTTCCAGGGCGTTTTGGGACGCTTTACGGGTGGCGATCTTGGCCGGGTTGGCCTGCAGGTTTTCGATGATTTTGGCGGAGTCGGCAGCCCAGTTGGCCGGCAAGTCGCCTGCGGTGCGGCGCTTGAACTCGGCAGCCAGCGCCGGGTGAGCGGCTTCATAGGCAGCGAACTTTGCAGCCCAGTCGGCTTCAAGCGCAGCGCCCTTCTCCTGACCGTTCCACTCGGCAGCGATGTCGGCCGGGATAACGAACGGGGCGTGGTCCCACTTCAGGAAGGCACGAGCAGCGGCGATCTCGTCGTTGCCCAGCGGTGAGCCGTGGCAGTCGTGGGAGCCGGACTTGTTCGGGGAACCGTAACCGATGATGGTGCGGCAGCAGATCAGGGTCGGCTTGCCGGTCTCGGCCTTGGCGGCTTCGATGGCAGCGTTGATCGCTTCCGGGCTGTGACCGTCAACGGCCGGGATGACGTGCCAGCCGTAGGCTTCGAAGCGCTTGACGGTGTCGTCGGTGAACCAGCCTTCCACGTGACCGTCGATGGAGATGCCGTTGTCATCCCAGAACGCGATCAGTTTGCCCAGTTGCAGGGTACCGGCCAGGGAGCAAGCCTCGTGGGAGATACCTTCCATCAGGCAGCCGTCGCCCATGAAGGCGTAGGTGTAGTGGTCAACGATGTCGTGACCCGGCTGGTTGAACTGCTCGGCCATGGCCTTCTCGGCGATCGCCATGCCCACGGCGTTGGTGATGCCCTGACCCAGCGGACCAGTGGTGGTCTCGACGCCCGGCGCATAACCGTACTCCGGGTGACCCGGGGTGCGAGAGTGCAGCTGGCGGAAGTTTTTCAGATCGTCGATGGAGAGGTCATAACCGGAGAGGTGCAGCAGGGAGTACAGCAGCATGGAGCCGTGGCCGTTGGAGAGGATGAAACGGTCGCGGTCGGCCCACTTGGGGTTGTTCGGGTTATGTTTCAGGTGGCTGCGCCACAATACTTCGGCGATATCCGCCATTCCCATGGGGGCGCCCGGGTGACCGGAGTTGGCTTTTTGAACGGCATCCATACTCAATGCGCGAATGGCATTGGCAAGCTCTTTACGAGAAGGCATCTGTATCTCCTGCGATTGCTTCATTTGATGGCCAAGATTAAGGCGCGTCATTGTCCCAGCAGGGGGCGCGGCGTGCAAATATTATCTGGGCGAATAAAGCCGCTTTGGGAGCTCAATCGCTTTTCTTGACGGGGCAAACGATTGAGTCGTAACCACTATCTACCCCAAATGGGGTGAAGAACGGATCTTGTTCGGCCAGGGGGCGGCAAAACCAAAATAGTGCTGGCAATCGAGGGGGTCGCTAACTAAAATGGACGTCCAGATGTAGATACCTCTACAATCATCCTATCATCACCCGGTTATTGCTGCGGCGATAACCCCAGACAAGCTGAGAATCCCATCATGGCAAAGCTGTTTACTTCCGAGTCGGTCTCCGAAGGCCATCCCGACAAGATTGCGGATCAGATCTCCGATGCGGTCCTGGACGCCATCCTCAAGCAAGACACCAAGGCACGCGTCGCCTGCGAGACCCTGGTCAAGACCGGCATGGTCATGGTGGCCGGTGAAGTAACCACCACCGCCTGGGTAGACATCGAGCAGATCGTGCGCGACACCGTGCGCGAGATCGGCTACACCCACTCCGACATGGGCTTCGATGCCGACTCCTGCGCCGTGCTGAACGCCATCGGCAAGCAGTCCCCGGACATCAACCAGGGCGTTGACCGCAGCGATCCGCTGGAGCAGGGCGCAGGCGACCAGGGCCTGATGTTCGGCTACGCCACCAACGAAACCGACGTGCTGATGCCGGCTCCCATCACCTACTCCCACCTGCTGGTGAAGCGTCAGGCCGAAGTGCGCAAGAACGGCACCCTGCCGTGGCTGCGTCCGGATGCCAAGAGCCAGCTGACCTTTGCCTACGACGACGCCGGCAAGATCATCGGTGTGGATGCCGTGGTGCTCTCTACCCAGCACGCCGAATCCATCAGCCACAAAGATCTGGTTGAAGCGGTGCGCGAAGAGATCATCAAGCCGGTGCTGCCGGCCGAGTGGATCAACAAGGACACCAAGTACTTCATCAACCCGACCGGCCGTTTCGTTATCGGCGGCCCCATGGGTGACTGCGGTCTGACCGGTCGCAAGATCATCGTCGACACCTACGGCGGCATGGCCCGTCACGGTGGTGGCGCCTTCTCCGGCAAGGATCCGTCCAAGGTTGACCGCTCCGCTGCCTACGCCGCCCGCTACGTGGCCAAGAACATCGTCGCCGCCGGTCTGGCCGATCGCTGTGAAGTACAGGTCTCCTACGCCATCGGCGTGGCCGAGCCGACCTCCATCAGCGTCGAGACCTTCGGCACTGCCAAGGTGGCCGAGGATCTGCTGGTCAAGCTGGTACGCGAGCACTTCGAACTGCGCCCGTACGGCCTGATCCAGATGCTGGATCTGAAGCGCCCGATCTACCAGGCTACCGCCGCCTACGGTCACTTCGGTCGCAACGAGTTCCCGTGGGAGCAGACCGACAAGGCCGAACTGCTGCGTTCCGCCGCCGGCCTGTAAGCGTCGCGCTTGTGGTATAAAGGGGAGCCTGGCTCCCCTTTTGCTTGTCCGCCATTTGCCGAGAACCCGATGTCCGCCACCGCTACCCGCCTCGACCCCGCCCTGCACGAGCAGCTGCTCACCCGCGTCGACGCCTGTTTTGTGCAGGCCGAAGCACGCCTTGGCCGCTCCTTTCCCCGCCCGCAGGTGCACTGCAACATGCGCGGTCGGGCGGCGGGTTCGGCGCGGCTGCAAACCTGGGAGCTGCGCTTCAACCCGGCCCTCTATCAGGCCAACCAGCAGGCGTTTCTGGCCGAGGTGGTGCCCCACGAGGTGGCCCACCTGCTGGTTTATGCCCTGTGGGGGGAAGGACGCGGCAAATCGCGGGTGCTGCCCCACGGCCGCCAGTGGCAATCTGTGATGCGGGAGCTGTTCGGGCTTGAGCCCAGAACCACCCACAGCTTCGATCTGGCGGTACTGGCGCAGCCGACCATCCCCTATCGCTGCCTCTGCCAGCAGCATCAGCTGTCGGTGCGCCGCCACAACAAGGTGGTGCGCGGCGAGGCCCGCTACCACTGCCGTCGCTGCCGGCAGCCGCTGGAACAGCTCGTCACGTCGCAGTAAGCCAGCCGGTGTCGCGCCCTTGTGGTAGGGTGCCCGCCATCGTTTGTCAATCATCCCGTTTGCAAGGAATCCCATGCGTCTCATCTCTTCCCTCGCCCTGACCCTGCTGGCCGGTTTGCCGCTGCTCAGCGCGCCCCTGCATGCCCAGACCTTTCGCGAAGCCAAGCAGGATCTGGTCAAGCTCTACCAGAGCCAGCCCGCTGTCACCACCATCTACTGCGGCTGCAGCATCGACTATCAGGGCAAGAAAATGAGCCCGGATCTGGCCAGCTGCGGCTATGAGCCACGTAAGCAGCCCAAGCGCGCCGCCCGCATCGAGTGGGAACACGTGGTGCCGGCCTGGGAGTTCGGCCACCAGCTCAAGTGCTGGCAGGAGGGGGGCCGCAAGAACTGCGGCAAGAGCGACGAGTTCAACCAGATGGAGGGGGACATGCACAACCTCTTCCCCGCCGTTGGCGAGGTGAACGGCGATCGGACCAACTTCCGCTTCTCCGACTGGAACGGCACCCCGGATCAGTACGGCCAGTGCCGGATGCTGGTGGATTTCAAGGAGCGCCGGGTGCAACCACCCAAGGGGCCGGTACGGGGCCAGATTGCCCGCGCCTACCTCTACATGAGCCAGCAGTATGGGCTGCGTCTGGCGGCGCAACAGCGTAAACTGTTCGAAGCCTGGGACAGGCAGTACCCGGCCGACGGCTGGGAGTGCGAGCGCAATCGCCGCATCGGCAAGCTGCAGGGCAATACCAACCCCTTTATTGAAAAGCTGTGCCAGTAACCCCATTTGACCTGGGAGGGGGATCGCCCCCTCTTATCATGAAACCCTTCACCCTCTGTCTCGTGAGCCTTGCTCACCGCCGTGCAGTAGGATATTGAAGGGTTTCCAAGCAAGAGACTGACTATCAGCCATGCGCATTCCACGTATCTATGAACCGGCCACCCTGCAGGTGGGCCAGACCCTAGCCCTGTCGGAAGACGGCGCCAATCACATCGGCCGGGTGCTGCGCATGCAGCCGGGTCAGCAGCTCGAGCTGTTCAACGGCGACGGCAACCAGTACCCCGCCACCATCGCCAATGTGGGCAAGAAGTCGGTGGAGGTGACCATCGACAGCTGCGAGCAGCGCTCGGTGGAGTCCCCGCTGGCCATCCACCTGGGTCAGGTGATCAGCCGCGGCGACAAGATGGACTTCACCATCCAGAAATCGGTGGAGCTGGGCGTCACCTGCATCACCCCGCTCTTCTCCGAGCGCTGCGGCGTCAAGCTGCCGGCCGATCGGCTGGAGAAAAAACGCGAACAGTGGCAGAAGGTGGTGATCAGTGCCTGCGAGCAGTGCGGCCGCAATACCGTGCCCGAGGTGCGCATGCCGATGGAGCTGGACGCCTGGCTGGCGGAAGAGACCCAGGAGCTCAAGCTCAACCTGCACCCGCGCGCCCCTTACAGCATCAACACCCTGCCTGTTCCCGAGCACGGCGTGCGCCTGCTGATCGGCCCGGAAGGGGGCTTGTCGAGCGACGAGATCGCCCGTACCGTGCAGGAAGATTTCAAGGAGATGCTGCTGGGGCCGCGGGTGCTGCGCACCGAAACCGCCGCCCTGACCGCGATTACTGCGCTGCAGTGCCGCTTCGGCGATCTCGCGTAATACCATCGGGCAGTGTCGATAAGCTGCAGGCTGCATTGAGGCAGCCTCAAGCGGCCGATTACGCTGCGCTAATCGACCCTACAACCCCATCGAGCCATTAAGAAGGAACAGCGGATGACCATTAAACTCGGCATCGTGATGGACCCCATCTCGGCCATCAACATCAAGAAGGACTCCAGCTTCGCCATGCTCGAAGAGGCGCAAAAGCGCGGCTACGAGCTGTTCTATCTGGAGATGAAGGATCTCTACATGGAGGCCGGTCGCGCCTTCGGCACCATGCGTCCGCTCACCGTCAAATATGACTATGCCGACTGGTACAGCCTCGGCGAGGTGGTGGATCAGCCTCTCTCCAGCCTGGACGTGATCCTGATGCGCAAGGATCCCCCCTTCGACACCGAGTTCATCTACGCCACCTACATGCTGGAGCGGGCCGAGGATGAGGGCTGCCTCATCGTCAACAAGCCCCAGAGCCTGCGCGACGCCAACGAGAAGCTCTACACCGCCTGGTTTGCCGAGCACACCCCGACCACGCTGGTGACCCGCCGCGCCGACAAGCTGCGCGCCTTCCACGCCCAGCACAAGGACGTGATCCTCAAGCCGCTGGACGGCATGGGCGGCGCCTCCATCTTCCGCATGAAGGAAGATGACGCCAACGTCGGCGTGATTATCGAGACCCTCACCGCCCACGGCAGCCAGTACTGCATGGCGCAGACCTATCTGCCCGCCATCAAGGATGGCGACAAGCGGGTGCTGGTGGTGGACGGCGAGCCGGTGCCCTACTGCCTGGCCCGCATCCCAGCCCAGGGGGAGACCCGTGGCAACCTGGCGGCCGGCGGCCGTGGCGAAGCGCGCCCCCTGAGCGAGGCGGACTGGGCCATCGCCCGCGCGGTGGGCCCGACGCTGAAAGAGAAGGGGCTCATCTTCGTCGGCCTCGACATCATCGGCGATCGGCTGACCGAGATTAACGTCACCAGCCCCACCTGCATCCGCGAGATTGAAGCGGCCTTCGACGTGCACATCACCGGCATGTTGATGGATGCCATCGAGCGCCGGCTGGCCAAGGCTTAAGCCGTCCCAGCCAGCTGTGACGACAGATGATAAACAACAGAGGCGGCCCCGGGGCCGCCTCTTTTCTATCCATCTATCAATCCATCTATCCAGCGTCAGCCCCCTCAGCAGCGGAACTGCCCCACCTTCTCCTTGAGATCCCCCGACAGCTGCTCCAGCTCGTGACAGTTCTGGTTGAGCTGGGTGGCCGCCCCGGTCGACTCGGTCGCGATATGGGCGATGTTGACCACGTTGCGGGTGATCTCCTCGGCCACCTTGCTCTGCTCCTCCGCCGCCGTGGCAATCTGGGTATTCATCTCGTTGATCACGTTGACCGAGCTGACTATCTCGCCGAGCGCCTGACCACAGGCCAGCACGGTTCGGTTGGACTCTTCCACCTGCTCCAGCCCCTGCTCCATGCTGCTGGCCGCCTGATTGGCCCCCTGCTGCAACTTGACGATGGTCTTGCCGATCTCTTCAGTGGAGCGCTGGGTACGCTGGGCCAGGGTGCGTACCTCGTCGGCCACCACCGCAAAGCCGCGCCCCTGATCCCCTGCCCGCGCCGCCTCGATGGCGGCGTTGAGGGCCAGCAGGTTGGTCTGCTCGGCGATGCCGCGAATGGCGTCCATCACGCTGCCGATGTCCCGGCTGTCATCCGCCAGCTGGGTGATCATGGCTGCCGTGTTCTGGATCTGGGAGGAGAGGTGTGACATGCGCGCAATGGCATCCTCCACTATCTGATGGCCGTGCCGTGCGCTGTCGTCGGCATGACGGGCCGCATCGGCCGCATGGTTGGAGCTGTTGGCCACCTCGGCTACCGTGCTGCTCATCTGGTTCATGGCGGTCGCGGTCTGATCCGTCTCCGCCTGCTGCTGGGCAAACCGCTGGCGGCTCTCGACCCCGATATGGGCCAGCTGGGCCGATGCCCTGGCAAGCTGCTCGGCGGTCTCGTTGATCTGGGCTATGAGACCGCGAAAATGGCGGATCACCTCGTTGAGGGAGTGCGCCAGACTGCCCATCTCATCCTTGCGCAGCACGGGGGCCAGCCGGCTCAAGTCGAGATCCGTCTGCATGCCGCGCAGGATCTGCCCCATGGCCGCCAGCGGCTGGCTGACGCTGCGCCCGGCCCAAACCCCGATAAACAGCACACAGCCCCCCACCACCACAAACAGCGCGACAAACAGCTGGGTCAGCTGCTGCCTGAGCTGGTTGAGCTCGGCCACGTTCTCTTCCGCCTCTTTTAGCTGGAACGCCACCTGATCGCTCACCGCATCGCTGACCGGGTCGATCACCTGATAGAGCGGCATGATGGCAGCGGCGAGCGCCGGGTTGTGTGCGCCCGGCGAGCCGTCCAGCAGCCCCATCACCTTTTCTATCTCCCGGTTGGCGGCGGCAAACAGCGCCTCCACCTTGTCCGCCCGTCTGCGCTCCTCGTCACTCATGTCGTGGCTGCGATACTGGCGCCAGATGGTGGCGATCTCCTGCTGGGCGGCGCTCATGTCGGCCTTGGAGCGGGCCGGCTCGAAGCCACCTACGTTGGCCTTGTTGGCGGCATCGATCACCTTGACCGCATAGAGATCGGCGATCTGCTTGAGCTCCTTGAGCTGGACCACCTCCCCCTGATACATGGCGTTGATGCCGGTCATCAGCCGGGACATCGCCTGGGTTGCTCCTATGACCAGCAGCAACAGCGCCAGCAGGGGAACTACACAGCCCAGGATCAACTTCTGCCTGATTGAAATACCTTCCATGGCTTTCTCTCCACTGAAACAGATTGACTGGTCTGAGCCAGCCGCCCAAAAAGCGGTTTTGCCAGACGAAGCGAGCTGCCATAATTGACTGCAAATACCTTTGCAATATTTGGCCCATATGCAAACACTGCAAAATCACTTCCTGCTCGCCATGCCGAGCCTCACCGACCCCTATTTCGAGCGCTCGCTGGTCTATCTGTGCGAACACAACGAAGAGGGCGCCATGGGGCTGGTGGTCAATATTCCGGTGGACATGTCGCTGGAGACCATGCTGGATCAGCTCAAGCTGGCACCGCCCGCCAACCCGGAACTCAAGCAGCCGGTGCTGCAGGGGGGGCCGGTTCACGCCGATCGCGGCTTCGTGCTGCACAGCTTCCGCCCCGGTTTCAACTCCACCCTGCAGGTGGGGGACGAGCTGATGGTCACCACCTCCAAGGACATACTGGAGACCCTGGGTACCGAGGAGGCACCGGCGCACTGGCTGGTGGCGCTCGGTTACGCCGGCTGGAGCGCGGGGCAACTGGAACAGGAGCTGGTGGACGGCGCCTGGCTGGTGATCCCCCCCAATCCGGATCTGGTGTTCAAGACCCCCATCCACCAGCGCTGGCAACGCGCCGCCGCCAGCATCGGGGTCAATCCCGTTCACCTGTCCAGCGACATCGGCCACGGCTGATGCAATCTGCTGTGCAATTTGCGACGCATTCTGAGGAAATTACCCAATGTCATCACGCAGTATCATGGGCTTTGACTACGGCACCAAGAGCATAGGGGTCGCCATCGGTCAGGAGCTCACCGGCACGGCCCGCCCGCTGCGCGCCCTCAAGGCCAACGACGGCATCCCCAACTGGGACGAGATAGACAAGCTGCTCAAGGAGTGGCAACCGGACCTGCTGGTGGTGGGTCTGCCGCTCAACATGGACGGCACCGAGCAGGAGATCACGGTGCGCGCCCGCAAGTTCGGCAACCGCCTGCACGGCCGCTTCGGCAAGCAGGTGGAGTTCAAGGACGAGCGGCTCACCACCACCGATGCCCGCGCCCGCCTGTTCGAACAGGGTGGCTATCGGGCGCTGGAGAAGGGGAGCGTGGATGGTGTCTCCGCCCAGCTCATCCTGGAAGCCTGGATGGAAGAGCAATACGACTGATCTGCCGGGGTGAGACGCTCGTGCGCCTCACCCCTTCTGCCCCTCTCAGGCCTTGGCCTGCGACAGCTCCCCCTCCTCACCATGGCGCTCACCAGCCTGCATCATGCGGTTGAGCCAGGGCACCATCAGCCCCATCACCCCCGCCACCAGCAGAGTTACCAGACCAATCTTGCCAAACACGTCCGTATAGATGGGCAGGGTCTGCAGCGGATCCGTCACCCCTTGCGGCACCGCGGTAAAGGTCGCCACATAGCCCCCGAGCAAGGAGGCCATCGCCTGGGTCAGGAACCACATGCCGAGGATGAAGCCCATCAGCCGCTGCGGCACCAACGCCGCCACCATGGCCAGCCCCAGGGCGCTGATCATCAGCTCCCCCAGACTCTGGAACAGATAGATGAGCACCATGAACCAGGGCGAGGTGAGCCCCTGCGCATCGGCAAACCAGATACCGGACGCCGCCGCGGTGAGAAAACCGAGGGAACAGAACAGCATGCCCAGGGTGAACTTGAGCGGCATGGTGAGATCCCGCCCCTGGCTGCCCAGCCGGGTATAGATCAGCGCCAGCACCGGGCTGCCCAGCACCACCCAGAAGGGGTTGAGCGCCTGGAAGCTGACCGGGTTGACGGTCACCCCCAGCATTTCATGGTGCATGTTGTTGATGGCAAAGAAGTTGAGCGAAGTCGGCATCTGGGCGTAGAGCACGTAGAACACCACCGCCTCCAGCATCAGCACGAAGGCCACGTACATCTTGTTGCGCCCGACGCTGTCGAGCTTGAACGCCTCGCGAAAGAAGAAGACCACCACGGCCAGGGTCACCGTCATCAGCACCATGTTGGCGATCACCACGTGGTGCATCAGCCAGGCGCAGAAGAAGACCAGGGCGACCGAGCCCAGCAGCACCAGCAGCAACTTGACGTAGTCGAGCGGCAGGTGATCGGGGGCCGAGCCTATCCCCTTGACCATGCGGCGGCAGGCGAAGAAGGTGAGCAGGGCGATCACCAGGCCGACCCCGCACAGGTTGTAGGTCACTGTGTAGCCGTAGTGATCGGCCACCACGGGAGCCAGCGACAGGGAGATGAGCGAGCCGACGTTGATCGACATGTAGAACAGGGTGAAGGCGCCATCCAGCCGGGGATCCCCGGGCTCGTAGCACTTGGCGAGCAGGCTGGCGGGGTTGGCCTTGAACAGGCAGTTGCCGACGGCGATGGTGCCCAGTGCATAGAAGATGAGGTCGGGGTTGTAGATGGACATGCCGGTCATGAAGTAGCCGATGACCAGTACAATGGCCCCCAGCACCATGGTGCGCTTGGTCCCCAGAATATGGTCACCCACGTAACCGCCCACCGAGATGAGGCCGTACACCAACGCCGAGAAGGCACCGAAGGTGATGAAGGACTGCTCCTGGGAAAAGCCCAGCTGCTGGACGAAGAACACCGCCAGCAGGCCCTGGACGCCGTAATAGCCGAAGCGCTCCCAGAGCTCGACGAAGAAGATCATGAAAAAGGGTTTGGGTTGTTGCAACAACCCGGTCGGGGTGGATGGACGCATGCTAACCTACCTGTCTGTATGTATTTTCTTATTCATGTGAGCGGCCCCGCAGCCGGGTTGGCCAAGGGTCGCAAGCTTGCTGCCGCGACGCAGATGAAGGGGAGAACAGGCCGGCTGGCCCGGATAGGGTGATGCTGAGGGGGCGATGGTTTTCGCCATGCCATGAACCTCCCTGCTCGGGTCATCGACCCCTTGCTGGCGGCAGACCGAATATCGGCAGGCAACCAAAAACAGGGGTTCGAACGGGCCTTCCTCTCCTGCCGCGACTCGCTTCCAGTCAAGATGGCCCGGCATTCACCGCATAACGTTAAAACATCGAGCAATCATCACTATTTATGATAATTAACTACATATGAAGCAGGTAAGCCGTAGATCACACTTGTAACTATGTCATTGGTGAAGTTTTCTAATATGACGGGATTAGTTTTGTTAATCTCAAACGGGTCTTTATTTCACTGCCGCCCCCAGATCAGATGACAACGCCGGGCAAAGCCCGGCGTTTTTCAGAACAGGCGGGTCGCGGCAAATGGCGCCGTGACCCGCGGCCAGAGCCCCCTCAGGGAGCCAGCTTGCTCAGGATGGCGTGGGCCGCCTTTACCCTCTCCTGGATGGGGTAGTTGCGGTTGGCCAGCATGACGATGCCCACCCCCTTTGCCGGCACGAAGGCCACATAGGCGCCAAAGCCGTTGGTCGAGCCGGTCTTGTTGAAGAGCCGCTGGCTCCCCATCTCCTTCGGCGCGGCCGTCGTCGGATTGGCCTTCATGATCACCTGGGCCGAGTTGCCCGCCAGCAGCGCCTGCTCGCTGATCGGATAGGGGTAACTCTCCCAACCCAGCCCCTGGGTCATCCCGCCTACCGAGTAGTGCCCCTGGTGGGTCAAGGCGATGGCCTGCTGCAACCCCTTGTCATCCACCCCGTTGATGTTGGCCTTCACGAAGGCGAGCAGATCTGCCGAGCTGGTCTTGATGCCGTAGGCCTCGTCCGCCAGCACCCCTGGCGTGACCCTGATGGGCTTGTCCTCTTTCGAATAGCCATAGGCGTAGTTCGCCATCGCCTGCTTCGGCACATCGACATAGGTGTGATGCAGGCCGAGCCCGGGCAGCAGGGTCTGCTCCATCAACTGGGCAAACGGCTGCTGCAGACTGCTCGCCGCCAGATAGCCGAACAGGCCGATACTGGGGTTGGAGTACTGGCGATGGCTGCCCGGCTGATAGGCTGGCGTCCACTGGCGATAGTAAGCCTGCATCTGCGCGACCGACTCCACCCCGTCGGGGAATTGCAGCGGCAGCCCCCCGGCACTGTAAGTGGCAAGCTCGGCCATGGTGATGCCATCAAAGGCGGAGCCCTTGAGCCAGGGGGCGTGCCGGCTCACCTTGTCATCCAGCCCAATGCCCCCCTTGACCACGGCGTAGGCCCCCAGGGTCGCGGTCAGGGTCTTGCTGACCGAGCCAATCTCGAACAGGGTCTGCTCGCTGACCTTCTTCCCCGTCGCCAGCTCGGCAACCCCGTAGTTGAAGTAGTGGGGCTGCCCCTCTTTGAACACGGCCACCGCCATGCCCGGGATCCTGTGCTCTTTCACCAGCGGGCGAATGACATCATCCACGACCCCGGCCAGCGGGTCGGCGGGAGCGGCCTGGGTGAGGGACGACAGCAGCAGGGCGCTCAGCGCCAGCAACGACAAGGGTGAGGTTTGCTTCATGACATGGTTCTCGTGAGGTTGGAAAGCCGCCAGCATAGCGGGCCAATATGTGCCGGGCATGAGCGCCGGTGAAGTCTGTGTGAAGTCGCGCTTCAAATCACCCGGATTCAATGGGTTATCTGCAACTTATCCTCTTGCCACCGAACTGGCGTATTAAGCTGTAGGGGCAACGACACCGAGGGGGAGGCACCCGTGCAGACACAACCACAGATAACCCGGCTGCTGACGGCGCTGGAGCAGGTGATCCTGGGCAAGCCGCTGCAGCTCAAGATAGCCCTGGTGACCCTGCTGGCCCGCGGCCACCTGCTGATCGAGGATCTGCCCGGCATGGGCAAGACCACCCTGGCCCATGCCCTGGCGCAGGTGCTGGGGCTCGACTGCCGGCGGGTGCAGTTCACCGCCGACCTGCTGCCGGCCGACCTGCTGGGGCTGCAGATCTTTGACCCCCACCAGCAGCAGTTTCGCTTTCACCCCGGCCCCGTCTTTGCCCAGGTGCTGCTGGCGGACGAGATCAACCGCGCCAGCCCCAAGGTGCAGAGCGCCCTGCTGGAGGCCATGGCCGAGGGCAAGGTGAGCATAGAGGGGCAGAGCCACCCGCTGCCCTCCCCCTTCTTCGTCATCGCCACCCAAAACCCGGCGGATCAATCGGGCACCTACCCCCTGCCGGAATCCCAGCTCGATCGCTTCGCGGTGCGCCTCTCCCTCGGCTTTCCGACCCCGGAGGCGGAGCGGCGGCTGCTGCGTGGGGCCAACCAGAGCGCCCCCCTCGCGCGCCAGCTCGATGCCGCAGATCTCGCCGCCCTGCAGGCCGAGGCGGCGCAGATCCACCTCGCCGACGCCACCCTCGACTACCTGCTGGCACTGGTGCAGCAGAGCCGCTTCGATGCCGAGCTGCCGCAACCGCTCTCGCCCCGCGCCGCCCAGACCCTGCTGGCGGTGAGCCGGGCCTGGGCACTGGTGGCGGGCCGCCGCTTCGTCAGCGTGGAGGATGTGCAGGCGGTCTTCCCCTACGTGGCCGAGCACAGGCTCAGGGGCAGCTTCGGGGTGCAGCGCGGGGAAGCTTGCCCGCTCAGCCAGCGCCTGCTGGCCCGGGTCGATCCGGATCGCCCCTGATGAACTGGCGCCAACGCAGAGCCGGGTGGCAGCAAGGCTGGCTGGCCAGGCGCATCCCGCCGGCGCGCCAGCTCACCCTGCAGGGGCGCTGTCTGTTCATCCTGCCTACCCGGCTCGGCCTCTGCTATCTGCTGGTGATGCTGGCCATCTATCTGCTCGGCACCAACTACCAGAACAACCTGGTGTTGCTGGTGGCCTACGGCCTCGGCAGCCTGTTCATGGTCACCATGTGGCTCACCCACCGCAACCTGCTGGGGCTGGCCCTGCTGGGGGGGCCTGCCGTGCTGGGAGAGGTGGGCATCCCCTTGCCCATGCGCATCACGGTACGCAGCGAACGGCCGCTGCAGGCACTGCAGTTTTCCCTCAATGAAGGGCGGCTCTGGCTGGCGCAGGTGGATGCGGTGCCCCAACCCCTGCTCCTGCCGGTGTCGGGTATCCGGCGCGGGCGCCTGCCGCTGGAGAGGCTGCGAGTGGAGAGTCGCTACCCCCTCGGCCTGTTTCGCTGCTGGTCACTGCTGGATTTGCAACTGGAGGGCTGGCTCGCCCCGGCCCCCGTGTACGGCCCATTGCGCGGGGAGGCCGCGACCGACGCGACGGGCAACCGGGGACAACCCACCCCAGCCTCGATGGGGGATTTCGACATGCTGCGGGCCCACCAGAGCGGCGAGCCGCTCAGCCGGGTTGCCTGGAAACAGCTCGCCCAGGGGCGCGGCCTGCTGGTGAAGCAATTCTGCGAGCCAGGACAGGATGATACCCACCTCTCCCTCTCCCGGGTTGGCGGCCAGGATCTCGAAGCGAGGCTGGCGGTGCTCGCCTGGTGGTGTGGCGACTATGCCAAACGGGGCATTCCCTTCAGCCTGACCCTGGCGGGCCGGACGCTCGGGCCGGACAGTGGCCCCGCCTTTTTGCAGCGCTGCCGGCTGGCACTGGCCCGCCTCGACGCCAGGGAGCCGATGCAGGAGACAGACCTCGATGCTGCTCGATAACCGGCGCCTGCTGCCGCTGCTCGCCCTGCTGCAGTTGCTGCTGATCCCGGCCCTCTGGCCCCAGCTGCAGCTCTGGGTGATGGCCGTCTCGCTGCTTGCCCTGGGCGTGCGGGCCATGATGCTGTGGCGGGGCTGGCGCCCACTGCCCGCCGCCGCACTGGCTCTGCTGGCCATACTGGGAGTGGCACTGCTGGGCTGGCAGTGGCGCCAGCTCGGCACCCTGCCGGCCCTCATCAACCTGCTCTGGCTCGGCTACGGCCTCAAGCTCATCGAGGTACGGCGGGAGCGGGATGTGGAGCAGGTGCTGCTGCTCGCCTTCTTTCTGGTCGCGCTGGCGCTGGTGCAGCGGCAAAGCATGGGCTGGGCCCTGGCGATGGCGGGGGCGCTCTGGCTGGCGGTCACCACCCTGCTGGCGGCGGTGCAGCCCCTCGGCCAGCGACTGTGGCTGCGCGCCGGCGTCACCCTGCTGCTGACCGCGCCCCTGCTGCTCACTCTGTTTCTGCTGCTGCCAAGGCTACCGCCGCTCTGGCAGATGCCAAGCAGCAACCGCGCCCTCTCCGGCCTCTCGGAGGAGGTGGCCCCCGGCGACATCAACGAGCTGGTCAACTCCTCCGAGCTGGCTTTTCGCATCAGCTTCGCCTCAGCGCCCCCCCTGCCCCAGGAGCGCTACTTCCCGCTGATGCGCCAGGAGCTGTTCGATGGCCGCCGCTGGTTGTTAAGCGATGAGGTGCGCCGCTGGCAACAGTCTCAGTCCGTGCAGACGCTGCCGGCGGCCAACCCGGCGACGTCGCTGCCTGCCGGCGGTTATCAGGTGATCGCCGAGCCCCAGCGCCACCGCTGGACCCTGGCCCAAGCCGACCCCGAGGTATTGAGCGGCCCGGTCACCTTGAGCCCCCTCGCCACCCTCTATCGTCGCGATCGGGGGGATAGCCGCGTCAGCTACCGGGTCAGCACGGCCGCCACGGCGCCACCAGCCAGCCAGGCGACCCGCCAGCTCAACCTGCAGTTGCCCGCCACCGGCAACCCCAAGGCGCGGGCCCACGCCCTGATGCTCAAGGCCCGCCATCCGACGCCGGAGGCGCTCGCCGCCGCCCTGCTGGGCGAGTTTCGTCAGGGCGACTTCTACTACACCCTGCAGCCACCACGGCTGGGGCAGGACGGGGTGGATGATTTTCTGTTCGAGAGCCGGCGCGGTTTTTGCGGCCACTACGCCATGGCCACCGCCTTCGTGCTGCGGGCGGCCGGCATCCCGGCCAGGCTGGTGACCGGCTACCTTGGCGGTGAGTGGAATCCGAGGGGCAATTATCTGGAGGTGCACCAGTTCGACGCCCACGCCTGGGTGGAATATCTGGATGAGCAGAACCGCTGGCAGCGGCTCGATCCCACCGCCGCGGTGGCGCCCCAGCGCATCGAGGGGGGCATGCCGGCGGCCCTTGGCGGCGAGTTCGCCGCTGCTGACCCGCTCTCTTTGCAGCGCTATCGCAACTGGGCCCTGCTCAACCAGCTGCGCTGGTGGGGGGCCAACCTCGATTATCAATGGACCCGCTGGGTACTCAACTATGATGCGGCCAGCCTGTGGCAACAGCTGGGGCAACGCTGGCCGGCACTCTCAGGCCATACCCACTGGCTTATTCTGGCCACACTGATGGGGGTAGCCAGCCTGGTGGGCGGCCTGCTGCTCTGGCGCGGCCCGACCCCGGCCAGGCTGCGGTTATGGCAGCCCCTGCGCCGGCGCGCCGCCCGCCACGGCTGGCAACCGCAGGCGGGGGAGAGCCTGGCCAGCTGGTGCGAGCGCCTCGCCGATCTCAGACCCTCGCTGGCGCGGCCGCTGCGACAGGGGGCCTGGCTCTACCGGCGCTGGCGTTATGCCCCGCTGTCGCCCATACAGCGCCAACGCACCCTGCGCCAGCTGCGGCTCCGGCTGCGCCAGATCTGCCGGCGCTGGGATGCCCACAGCTGACTGCGATGAAACGGCCCCCAAACAAAAGGGGAGCCAATGGCTCCCCTTGTTATCAGACAACGGCGACTGCGAGGCTTATGCCTGCTTGCTGTTTTGCGCCGGATTGTCCCAGATCCCCTCTTCCAGCTGGCTGCGGATCTCGGGGTACTTGTTGGCATCGAAGGTGGGCAGCTTGCCCAGCTTGAGCTGGTCGTTGTAATCCTTGGCCAGCTTGATGGCCACGCCCGAGAGCAGCAGGATGGCCACCAGGTTGACGATGGCCATCAGCCCCATGGAGACATCCGCCATGGCCCACACGGTCGGCAGCTCGCCCACCGAACCGAACATCACCATGCCCAGCACGAACAGGCGGAACAGCATCAGGCCGCCCTTGTGGTTGTGCTCGAGGAACACCAGATTGGTCTCGGCGTAGGAGTAGTTCGCCACGATGGAGGTGAAGGCGAAGAAGAAGATGGCCGCCGCGATGAAGATGTTGCCACCGCCACCGATCTGGGAAGAGAGCGCCCGCTGGGTCAGCTCAACACCTGTGATGCCTGAGCCAGGCTCAAACTGGCCGGACATCAGGATGATGGCGGCGGTACAGGTACAGATGACGATGGTGTCGAGGAACACCCCCAGCATCTGCACATAACCCTGGGAGGCCGGGTGCGGCGGATAGGGGGTCGCAGTCGCGGCGGCGTTGGGGGCGGAACCCATGCCCGCTTCGTTGGAGAAGAGGCCGCGCTTGATGCCGTTGATCATCGCCTGGGAGATGGCGTAACCCAGCGCACCCGAGCCTGCCTGCTCAAGACCGAGAGCGGACTTGATGATGAGGCTGAACACGCCCGGCAACTCGTGAATGTTGACCAGCACCACGAACAGCGCCATCAGGATGTAGGCCAGTGCCATGAAGGGCACCACCAGCTCGGCAAAGCGTGCGATGCCGCGGATGCCACCGAAGATGATGAGGCCGGAGAGCACCACCAGAGCCAGACCGCTGACCCAGTCGGGGATGCCGAAGGCCACGTTCATCGCCAGGCTGATGGAGTTGGCTTGCACCGCGTTGAACACCAGACCAAACGCCAGGATCAGGCAGAGCGAGAACAGCACCCCCATCCAGCGCATGCCGAGCCCCTTCTCCATGTAGTAGGCGGGGCCGCCACGGTAGTTGCCATCCTCATCCTTGACCTTGTAGAGCTGGGCCAGGGTGCTTTCGACGAAGGCGGTCGCCATGCCGATGAAGGCGATCAGCCACATCCAGAAGATGGCGCCCGGGCCACCCAGATAGATGGCCACCGCCACACCGGCCAGGTTGCCGGTGCCGACACGGGCGGCAAGGCTGGTACAGAGGGCCTGGAAGGAGGAGATACCGGCCTTGTCTGATTTGCGGCTGTTGCGCAAAACGGAAAACATGTGGCCGAAGTGGCGGACCTGGATAAAACCCAGACGGAAGGTAAAGAAGATGCCGACGCCGATGAGCAGGTAGATGAGCACGGCTCCCCACATCAGGTCGTTAATCATTGCGATCAAGGTGTCCATATTTCTCTCGTTGTTATCACATCCATGGTCAGTCTGCGCTGACCCCTTGCTGTCGATTTCTGAATTTGCGGTTCACTAAAGGGGCGGAATCTAGCATAGCGAAGGAGTTCAGAATAGTGATCGGGATCACTGCGGAAACAAAAAACGAGCGTTTTAGCGCAATAAAGCTTCATTTAACTCGCAAAATTTCAACAAAACTGAGAATCCAATCAATCGGCCAACAAATTAGACCCATAAGAAAACCTTTTGGCAATTATCTACATAGAGGTATAACCGGCAAAAAGGAGGCAAACCATTACGCAAGCGTTTACCCATCCGGG